>CAZUKI010000143.1:3491-7352 GCA_964620785.1 uncultured Aestuariivirga sp. | reverse complement strand
TGGCCAAAGCCATGGCAGAGCCGGAGCAAGGCTGGCATAACTGTTGCCATGACACGCGCACACACGCTGAAAGCCGGAGACCACCTCTACCTGATCGATGGTTCCGGCTTCATTTTCCGGGCTTTTCACGCCCTGCCGCCGCTCAGCCGGAAGAGCGACGGGCTGCCGGTGGGGGCGGTCCAGGGCTTCTGCAACATGCTGTGGAAGCTGTTGACCGACAAATCGGCCGCCACGCGGCCAACTCATCTCGCCGTCATCTTCGACTATTCCGGCAAGAGCTTCCGGAATGATTTCTACCCGGAGTACAAGGCGCACCGGCCCGAGCCGCCGGCTGACCTGCGGCCGCAATTCGGCCTGATCCGCCAGGCCACCCGCGCCTTCAACGTCAGTTGCGTCGAACTTCCGAACTATGAAGCGGATGACCTCATCGCCACCTATACGCGACAGGCCACCGATGCCGGCGCCACGGTCAGGATCGTCACCTCCGACAAGGACCTGATGCAACTGGTGCGGCCGGGCGTTGTCCTTTTTGATACCATGAAGGACAGCGAGACCTCCGATGCTGGTGTCTTCGAGAAGTTCGGGGTCACGCCGGACAAGGTCGTCGATGTCCAGGCGCTGGCCGGAGACAGCGTGGACAATGTGCCGGGCGTTCCAGGCATCGGCATCAAGACCGGTGCCGAACTCATCAACAGCTATGGCGACCTGGAAACGCTTCTCTCCCGCGCAGCGGAGATCAAGCAGAACAAGCGCCGCGAAAATCTCATCCAGTTTGCGGAACAGGCGCGCCTTTCCAAGCGGCTGGTGACACTCGACGAGAAAGTGCCACTCAAGGAAGATATCTCGAGCTTCGCGGTCGATGCGCCCAATGCCACGCAACTCATCGGCTTCCTCAAGGCGCTGGAATTCACCACCATCACCAAACGCATCGCAAGTGCGCTCGGTGCCGATGCCGAAGCGATCGAACCCTCTTCCATCGAGATCAAATTCTGGCCGCCTGAAGATGGCACTGCTCCTGCTGGGACCGAAGCACCGGCTCCATCACAAGCACGTTCAACCCCGATCCCTGCTGAGACAAGGCCAGGCCCGGAACCGGAAGCCGAACCCGCCGAAGACCATGTCGCCTCCGTCGAAGCAAGACTTCGCGCCATTCCGGTGACGCATGCTGACTATGAGACCGTCACTTCGCTGGCGCGCCTTGAGGCGTGGATCGCCGAAGCGACGGAGCAGGGCTTTGTTTCGGTCGATACCGAGACAGATTCACTCGACGCCATGCAGGCCAATATCGTCGGCGCCTCGCTGGCGCTGGCCCCGGGAAGGGCCTGCTACATTCCGCTCAATCATACGGGCGGAAGCGACAATCTCTTTGGTGGTGGCAGGCTTGCAGGCCAGATCGAGGCAAAGGATGCGCTTGCCCTGCTCAAGCCGCTGCTTGAATCCGCCAGCGTCCTCAAGATCGGGCAGAACCTGAAATATGACATGCTGCTGCTCAAGCGCCATGGCATCGAGGTAGCACCCATCGATGACACCATGCTGATGTCCTATGCCTTTGAATCGGGCGATGTCGGCCATGGCATGGATGAACTGTCGGAGCGGCACCTGGGGCACAAGCCGATTTCCTTCAAGGATGTGGCGGGCTCAGGCAAATCCGCCATCACGTTTGATCGCGTGGCAATCGAGCGCGCCACGCATTATGCCGCCGAGGATGCGGACATCACGCTGCGCCTGTGGGTGCTGTTCAAGCAGAAGCTGCTGAAGGCCCGCAAGGTTACGGTCTATGAAACGCTGGAGCGGCCACTGGTGCCGGTGCTGCGCGACATGGAATTCGAGGGCGTGCTGGTGGACCGCGGCGTGCTGGCGCGGCTTTCAAATGAGTTCGGCACCAGCCAGCAGGCCATCGAAACCGAGATCCACAAACTCGCGGGCAGCCCCTTCAACATCGGTTCGCCCAAGCAGCTTGGTGACATCCTGTTCGGGCAGATGGGCCTGGAAGGCGGGCGCAAGACGGCAACCGGGGCCTGGTCCACCGACAGTGACGCGCTCGAAGATCTTGCCGGCAAGGGCGTCGATCTCGCGAGGCGCGTGCTGGACTGGCGGCAATTGTCGAAGCTGCGCTCCACCTATACGGAAGCGCTGCCGACCTTCATCAATCCGCAGACCGGCCGGGTGCACACATCCTATGCGATGGCCTCGACTTCGACGGGGCGGTTGTCCTCCACCGATCCCAATTTGCAGAACATCCCGGTGCGCACCGAGGAAGGACGGCGCATCAGGACGGCCTTCGTGGCGCCGGCCGGTGCCAGGCTTGTCAGCGCCGACTATTCGCAGATCGAATTGCGCGTGCTGGCGCATATCGCCGATATCCCGCAGCTCAAGAAGGCCTTCGCCGATGGCCTCGACATCCATGCCATGACCGCCTCGGAAATGTTCGGGGTGCCGGTCAAGGGCATGGACCTCATGGTGCGGCGGCGCGCCAAGGCCATCAACTTCGGCATCATCTATGGCATTTCGGGCTTCGGCCTTGCCAACCAGCTCGGCATTTCGCGCGAAGAGGCCAATGACTACATCAAGACCTATTTCAAGCGCTTTCCCGGCATCAAGACCTACATGGACGAGATCAAGCGCTTTGCCCATGATAACGGCTATGTGGAAACCATCTTCGGGCGGCGGATGCACTTCCCGCGCATCAAGTCCAGCAACCCCTCGGAGCGCGCCTTCCTCGAGCGGGCCTCCATCAATGCGCCGATACAGGGTTCGGCCGCCGACATCATCCGCCGCGCCATGATCCGCATGATGCCGGCGCTTTCCCAACACAAACTCGCCGCAAAGATGCTGTTGCAAGTCCATGACGAACTGATCTTTGAAGTCCCGGAGAATGAAGTGGAAAAGACCCTGCCGGTCATCAAGCATGTGATGGAGAAGGCACCAGAACCGGTGTTGAAGCTGGTGGTACCCCTCGAGGTGGATGCGCGCGCTGCCGCCAACTGGGACGAGGCGCACTGACGCATGTGGAGTTTGCTGCGCTGGTTCGTGCTGCTGGTCATCATCCTGCCCATCACGGTCGGGGCGATCCGCAGCTATGCCGCTGGCTGGCCCACGAACTGGCGCACCGCCGATTGGTCGTCGTCGGGCGTGCTGCCCGCCGCATCAGCCGCGCCCGGCGCCAGCGTGATGATCCTTGCGGCCCGCACCGGGCGCTGGAAGGGCATTTTCGCAGAGCACATGTCGATTGTTCTCAAGCCGGCGGGCGCGGGCGAGTGGTCGCGCTATGATGTGGTGGGATGGGGTGAGCCGGTGCGCAAGAACAATTTCGCTGCCGATGCCCTGTGGTATGGCAATGTGCCGCGCATCATCTTCAAGGCCGAGGGCGCCGCGGCGGAAAAACTGATCCCCGGCATCGAACAGGCCATCACCCATTATCCCTATTCGCACCCCGGCGACTATTGGGTATGGCCCGGCCCAAACAGCAACACCTTCGTTTCCACCATCGTGCGCGAAGTGCCGGGCTTCGATACGGAACTGCCACCGGTTGCCATCGGCAAGGACTGGCTGGGCTGGGCTGGTGTGGCGCCTGCACCCAGCAAGACCGGATGGACCGCTTCACTTGCCGGACTGATCGGCGTGACGCTGGCCACCGAAGAGGGCCTCGAACTTCACATCCTCGGCTCAACGGCTGGCATCGACTTCAATGACCTTGCCATCAAATTGCCGGCGCTTGGCAAGCTGTCATTGCGCAGCCTGGCGCAACGGTGACAGGGCCCGTTCCTCGCTTTTGATCCGCCAGGCCAGCATGGCCACATTGAGAAGCCCGAAGCCGAGCGCAAGCCACGGCAGGCCAAGGGCAAGCGGCAGCAGCGGCAC
>CAZUKI010000143.1:2011-3391 GCA_964620785.1 uncultured Aestuariivirga sp. | reverse complement strand
TGAGCCTTGCCGTGTTGGCGCGGGCCAGCACAAGCTCACCGCCGCGCTGCAAGGTCACAAGGAAAAGGACGAAGGTGGCAAGCGTCATTGCAGGAGTGTCAGGAAACTTGCGGTGAAGCCGGGGCCCAGGGCACCGACAAACCTGCGGCCCTGCTGTTTCAGGGGCAGCACCTTCTCGAGCACGAAGAGCACGGTTGGCGCTGACATGTTACCGTGGTCGGCGAGCACTTCGCGTTCATGGACAAGCTGGCCCTGCTGCAATTCAAAGGCCGCCTCCAGGGCATGGATCACCTTCACACCGCCGGGATGAAAGGCGAAGTGGTCAATCTCCGGCAAGCCGAGATCGTGGCGCTGCAGGAATTGTTCGGCGGCTGGGCGCAGGTCCCTGGCGACAAGATCTGGAATGCTGCGCGAGAAGATGGCGCCCAGGCCTTCATCATCGACGCGCCAGCCCATGACATCGAGGGTATGGTCCCAGGTGTGCTGGCCGGCGTGCTCGATGACCGGACCCTCATCACCGGCAGTGACGACCGCGGCGGCCGCGCCATCGCCGAACAGTGCGGTTGCGACGATGTTGGACTTCGACATCTCGTCGGGCCTGAAGGCCAGTGTGCAAAGTTCGATGGTGACGACAAGCACGCGGGCCCGGTTTGCACCACCGGCAAGCCCGGCGGCGATGGCAAGCCCGGTGACGCCGCCGGCGCAGCCAAGACCGAAGACCGGCACGCGCAGCACATCATCGCGGAAGCCCATGTCATGCATGACGTGGGCCTCGATTGAGGGCGTTGCAATGCCGGTCGAGGACACGGTGATGATAACGTCAATGTCGTGAGGATGCAGTGAGGCGCGGGCGAGTGCCTTGTCGGCGGCTTCACGGAACAGCGCCTTGGCGCCTTCGAGGTAGCGCTCGGAACGGTCATGCCAGCCCCTGGCATGTTCGAACCATTCGACGGGGCAGACGGAATGGCGCCTGGTAATGCCCGCCGTGCTGAAGACCTGGGCCATGCGCTCAAAGTCATCGCCGAAGCGGGCGAATATCCGGCCAGCTTCACGCGCCACGAAATCACGGTCGAGAACATGGGGTGGAACGGCGGTGGCAAGGCCCGCAAGGTGAACAGTGCTCATGACGCCAATACGCAAGGCGCCGGCCTTTGGCCTCAGTTCACGAAGATATTACCCGCCGAAGCCATCCCAGAAGGCCTTGGCCCGGGCGAAAAAGCCTTCCGATTCAGGGGAATTGTTGTGCGAGTCCTTTTCGAAATCGCGCAGGATCTCGCGCTGGCGCCGGGTCAGGTTGACCGGGGTTTCAACAGCCACCTGGATATACATGTCACCATGCTGGCTGGTGCGCAGCACCGGCATGCCCTTGCTCTTCAGGCG
>CAZUKI010000143.1:0-1911 GCA_964620785.1 uncultured Aestuariivirga sp. | reverse complement strand
AGCGTGCGGTCCTTGGTGACACGGCCCTGGCCGCCGCAGGCGCTGCAGGGATCGGAGATCACCTGGCCGCGGCCACCGCAGGTGTGGCAGGCCCGCTCGACGGTGAAGAAACCGGATTGAGAACGCACCACGCCGGCGCCGTGGCAGGTGGTGCAGGTCTTGGGTGTCGTGCCCGGCTTGGCGCCCGAACCTTTGCAGATTTCACAGGTGACGGAAGCGGGAACACGCACCTGCGCGGTCTTGCCCGTATAGGCCTCGGTCAGGTTGATCTCGAGATTGTAGCGCAGGTCCGAACCGCGCGAGGCACCACCCCTGCCGCCGCGGGCGCGCTGGCGGCCAGCACCAGCGCCGCCCATGAAGTCGCCGAACAGGTCCTCGAAGATATCGGACATGGAGGAACCGAATTCCGGCCCGAAGCCCGCGCCACCGCCGGGCCCGCGCCCGCCTTCAAAGGCCTGGTGGCCAAAGCGGTCATAGGCAGCACGCTTCTGCGGGTCCTTGAGGACATCATAGGCCTCGTTCACTTCCTTGAACTTGGCCTCGGCCTCCTTGGAGCCGGGATTGGCATCGGGGTGAAACTTTTTGGCCTGGTTCCGGAAGGCCGTCTTCAGCGCCTTTTCATCGGCGCCTTTCTGCACACCCAGAACTTCATAATAGTCGCGCTTGGCCATCGTCTGCGTCTTACACGGAAAGCCCGGACCCTTCGAGGCCGCTGTCGCGGCGTCCCGGGGCAGGGGCCATAATCATTGCAGGAAAACCCCCACCCCGCGTTGCGAACAGGCGCGTGCCTCGCGGGATGGGGGTCATGGATTTACGACTTCTTGTTGTCGTCGTCCTTCACTTCGGTGAAGTCGGCATCGACAATGTCGTCTTGCCCAGCACCTGGCCCAGCACCCGTATTGTCGGATGCGCCAGGATCAGCACCTGCGGCACCGCCGCCGGCCTGCTTGTACATGGCCTCACCGATCTTCATGGCAGCCTGGGCAAGGGCCGTCGTCTTGTCCTTGATCTGGTCGGCATCGCCGCCCTCGATCGCGGTCTTGAGTTCGGCAATGGCAGCCTCGGCAGCCTCCTTGTCGGCAGGCGGCGCCTTGTCGCCAAGGTCAGCCAGGGACTTCTGCGTGGAGTGGATGAGGCCCTCGGCATGGTTCTTGGCCTCGACCGCATCCTTGCGCTTCTTGTCCTCGGCGGCATTGACTTCCGCCTCCTGGACCATCTTTTCGATCTCCTTGTCGGAGAGACCGCCAGAGGCCTGGATACGGATCTGCTGTTCCTTGTTGGTCGCCTTGTCCTTCGCCGACACGTTGACGATGCCGTTGGCGTCGATGTCGAAGGTGACTTCGATCTGCGGAATGCCGCGCGGCGCCATGGGAATGCCCATCAGGTCGAACTGACCGAGCATCTTGTTGTCGGCCGCCATTTCACGCTCACCCTGGAAGACACGGATGGTCACGGCCGTCTGGTTGTCGTCAGCGGTCGAGAACACCTGGCTCTTCTTGGTGGGGATCGTGGTGTTGCGGTCGATGAGGCGCGTGAAGACACCGCCCAGCGTTTCAATGCCGAGCGACAGCGGCGTCACGTCGAGGAGGAGGACATCCTTGACCTCGCCCTTGAGCACGCCGGCCTGGATCGCGGCACCAATGGCCACGACTTCGTCCGGGTTGACGCCCTTGTGCGGCTCCTTGCCGAAGAACTGCTTCACCGTCTCGATCACCTTGGGCATGCGGGTCATGCCGCCCACGAGGACCACTTCATTGATCTGGCCGGCGGTGACACCAGCGTCCTTGAGGGCCTGGCGGCAAGGCTCGACGGTGCGCTGGATCAGGTCATCGACCAGGGCTTCGAGTTTGGCGCGCGTCAGCTTGAGTGTCAGATGCTTCGGGCCGGTGGCATCTGCCGTGATGAAGGGCA
>CAZUKI010000142.1:6166-7358 GCA_964620785.1 uncultured Aestuariivirga sp. | reverse complement strand
CGGCTTTTCCGCAGCGACGGCAGCAAGGTGCAGGCCCGTCCGATCAAGGGCACGCGCAAGCGCGATGGCAATCCGGCGCGTGATGCGGCGCTGATCGCCGAGCTTCAGGCCTCACGCAAGGACCGGGCGGAAAACGTGATGATCGTCGATCTCCTGCGCAACGACCTGTCGCGCGTGTCGGAACCGGGCAGTGTCAAGGTGCCGGTGCTGTGCGGCCTCGAAACCTATGCCAATGTCCATCACCTCGTTTCAGTGGTGGAGGGCGAGCTTGCCAAGGGCCAGGACAATGTGGATGTGTTCCGGGCGGTCTTTCCGGGCGGTTCGATCACCGGGGCACCGAAGATCAGGGCCATGGAGATCATCGCCGAACTCGAAGCGGCACCGCGCGGCGTCTACTGCGGCGCCATCGGATATTTCGGCTTCAATGGCTCGTGCGACTTCAATATTGCCATCCGCACCGTGCAGGTGGCGGACGGCATCATGCGGGTGCAGGGTGGTGGCGGCATCACCGCCCGCTCGGAGGCGGCGGCGGAATATGATGAAAGCCTCGTCAAGGTGGCGCGCATCCGCGAGGCATTCGCGCCATGATCCTCGTCATCGACAACTATGACAGCTTCGTGCACAACATCGCACGCTATCTCGTTGAACTGGGTGAGAAGGTTCATGTGGTGCGCAACGACGAGGTGACGCCGGAGGATCTCAGGGTGAAGGGCATCGTCATTTCACCGGGCCCCTGCGCGCCGCGTGAAGCGGGACAATCCCTCAACATCGTCAGGGAACAGGCGGGCCGCATCCCGATGCTCGGCATCTGCCTCGGGCATCAGGTGATCGGCGAGGCCTTTGGCGGCAAGGTCGTGCGCGCCAAACATCCGATGCATGGCGACTATTCGACCATCACGCATACGGGCGAGGGCATTTTCGAAGGCCTGCCGCCGGCCGTGACGGTCGGGCGCTATCATTCGCTGATCGTCGAGGAAGTGGATGACACGCCACTGATGGTCACTGCCCGCAGCGAAGACGGCGAGATCATGGGGCTGCAGCACAGGGACCTGCCGATCCATGGCGTGCAGTTCCACCCGGAGTCGATCCTGACCGAACATGGCTATGACATGCTCGGCAATTTCCTGAAGGTCACCACATGAAGCGCGCATGGCTCAACAAGAAGGTGCTGCGGGGAAAGCTTATGCTTTCG
>CAZUKI010000142.1:0-6066 GCA_964620785.1 uncultured Aestuariivirga sp. | reverse complement strand
CTGATCGGCACGCTTGATCCCTTTGACGGCCACCAGCGCTTCCAGGCGGTGCGCCTTGCCACGGCCACGGTGCGGCGCAACCTTCATTCCCCTGCCGCGCATATGAAAAGCCTGTCCTATATCGACAATGTGCTGGCGGCGCGCGAGGCGGCGAAGGCCGGTGCCGATGATGCGCTGATGCTGAACAGTGCCGGCAGGGTGGCCTGCAGCAGCATCGCCAACATCTTTCTCGAAACGGCAGGCGCGCTGGTGACGCCCTCGCTGGCGGAAGGCATCCTGCCGGGCGTCATGCGCGCCGCGGTGATCCGGGCAGCGAAGGATCTCGGCATTGCCATCAGGGAAAAGCAGGTCAGGCCTGCCGATGCCGCCGGCGCCGATGGCCTTTTTCTGACAAATTCCCTGCGTTTCATCCGTCCTGTTGTGGGGCTGGACGGCAAGCGCTATGCGCCACGTTCGAAGATTGTCGACAGGCTGATCGGCGCGCTTCTCGATGCCGAAACAGAACAGCTTGTCCTGAGCTAGGAGGTTCAAATGAAGTTTTTTGTCGATACGGCCGATGTCAAGGACATCAGGGAATGCCAGCAGATGGGCCTGGTGGATGGCGTCACCACCAATCCTTCGCTCATCGCCAAGTCGGGACGGCCCATGAAGGAAGTCATCGCCGAAATCTGCTCCTTCGTCGAAGGCCCGGTATCGGCTGAGGTGGCTGCCCTCGACTTCGACGGCATGATGCGTGAAGGAAATGTGCTGCGGAAGATCGCCAAGAATGTCGCGGTCAAAGTGCCGCTGACGGTCGATGGCCTCAGGGCCTGCCGGGCGCTGTCCTCCGAGGGCACGATGGTCAATGTCACGCTGTGCTTTTCGGCAAACCAGGCCCTGCTTGCCGCCAAGGCCGGCGCCACATTCATCTCGCCCTTCATCGGCAGGCTCGATGACATCAACCTGCCCGGCATGGACCTGATCCGGGAGATCCGGGTGATCTATGACAATTATGATTTCCCGACCAACATCCTTGCCGCCTCGATCCGCTCGGCCAATCACATCAAGGAAGCGGCGATGATCGGCGCTGATTATGCCACGGCGCCGCCGGCAGTGCTGAAGGCCCTGTCCAAGCATCCGCTCACCGACAAGGGCATCGAGAGTTTCCTTGCCGACTGGGGCAAGACGGGCCAGAAGATCGCTTAAGGATTGTTCACCACTCGGGGCCTAGCCTCCGGCCATGGATGGATTTGCCTATCACCTCTCGGATGATGCCGCCAAGGCAGTCTCGGCCTGGCTCACGTCGCTGGCCCAGGAGCGGCGAGTGGCGGCCAAGACGGTCGAGGCCTATCGCCGTGACCTGACGCAGTTCGGGGCTTTCCTTGGCGATCACCTCGGTGAAGCCGCGAGCTGTGCCGACCTCGAAGCATTGTCGCTTGCCGATTTTCGCAGCTTTCTCGCCAAGCGCCGTGGCGACGGCATCGAGGCCCGTTCCATTGCCAGGCAGGTTTCGGCACTCAAATCATTCTTCCGCTTCGCCGAGCGCCGTGGGCATTTCAAGAACCTGGCCTATGGCACCATGCGGGCGCCGAAGATTGCCCATTCCATTCCGCGCCCCCTGAATGAAAACATGGCCTCGCGCATTGCGGAGGGCGAAGGCAGCGAGAATGCCGTGCCGTGGATCGCAGCGCGGGACCTCGCCGTGCTGGCGCTGCTCTATGCGGGAGGACTGCGCATTTCCGAGGCGCTGGGTCTGACGCCCGCCGCGCTGCTTGCTGATCCGTTGCGGATCACCGGCAAGGGCGGCAAGCAACGGCTGGTGCCTCTGCTGCCAGAGGTGCGGCAACTCATCGAAGCCTACATGAAGGCCTGTCCCTTCCATCTCTCTGATCGGGAGCCGGTGTTCCGCGGCGCCAAGGGCGGGGCACTCAGCCCGCGTATCGTGCAACTGCAGATGGAGCGGCTGCGCGGAGCCCTGTCCCTGCCGGATACGGCAACGCCACACGCGTTGCGCCATTCCTTTGCCTCGCATCTCCTCGCCAATGGCGCAGACCTGCGGGTGATCCAGGACCTGCTCGGCCATGCCAGCCTGTCCACAACCCAGGTCTACACGGAAGTGAACCGGGCCCATCTCCTCGAACAATATCGCAAGGCTCATCCGCAGGCGTGAGGCTTTACGCCCGCCGCGCCATTGCCTAGCAATCGGCAATGCCCACAATCGATTCCGTTCCGTCGTCACCTCAGCAGCCGGGGCGCGCCGCCGCCGTGGTGATCGGCGCCGGCATCGCCGGAATATCAACCGCCCTCGCGCTGCAGGCGCGCGGCCTCGATGTGGTGGTTGTCGAAAAAGGTGAGGTTGCGGCCGAACAGTCGAGCCGGAACTGGGGCTGGTGCCGCCAGATGGGCCGCGATGTCCGCGAGATTCCGCTGATCAAGATTTCGCTCGATCTGTGGCGCGGCATGAACGCCAGGATCGGTGCTGAAACCGGCTTCCGCGAATGCGGCATCGTCTACATGAATGACACGGCGGAAGCCCAAGCCGAGCGAGTGGCCTGGGTGGAACAGCAGGGGCGTCCGCACGGACTGAAGACGCGCATCCTTTCCGGCGCCGAAGTGGCGGAACTGGTGCCGGGGTCGCTCACACATTTCAACGGCGGCATCTATACGCCCGATGACGGGCGGGCCGAGCCCTTCATCGCGGTGCCGGCCATGGCGAAATTCTTCCAGGCGCAGGGCGGCGTCATTCTCACGCAATGCGCGGCACGCGGCATCGAAAGGTCGGCGGGCCGGGTCTCGGCGGTGGTCACGGAGCGCGGGCGGGTCGCCACGGATACGGCAATCCTCGCCGGTGGCTACTGGTCCTCAAGGTTCCTGCACAATCTCGGCGTCCGCTTTCCGCAGCTTGGCGTCATAACACCGGTGCTGCGCACGGCGGCCCTCGACATCGGCCATGAGCGGACGTTCTCGGGCGAGAAATATGCCGTGCGGAAACGCCGCGACGGCGGCTTCACGGTTGCCCACAATGCGATGACGCTGAGCGAGATCACGCCGTCACATTTTCGCTTCGCGCTCGATTTCCTGCCCTTGCTCAAGCTTGAGTACTCGGCGCTGCAGATCCGCCTCGGCCGGTACTTCCTTGAGGAGGCGCGCTACAAGCGGCGCTGGCAACTTGATGAGGCAACGCCCTTCGAGGCGGTGCGCATCCTTGACCCGGCGCCTTCCCGTTCGATCCTCGATGAGGCCTATGCCGATCTCCAGCGTGCCTTTCCGGTCTTCCAGGGCTGCGGCGTGGTCGAGCGCTGGGCGGGGATGATCGACGGCACGCCTGATGCGGTGCCGGTCATCGATGCCATCAATGATGTGCCGGGACTGCATATGTTGTCTGGTCTCTCAGGCCACGGCTTCGGCCTTGGGCCGGGAGCGGGGCAGCTGATGGCGGAAATCGCGCTTGGCGAAACGCCCTGCGTTGATGCAACGCCGTTCCGCTTCGCGCGGTTCGGCGACGGGACTGGTTTCAACCCGACGACGGGATTCTAGAATTCTCAGGCAGCAACGGCCATGGCGCGCTCAACGGTGGCGAGCAGGGCTTCGGGCTGCACGGGCTTGCGCATGAACTCAAACACCTTGAGGCCCATGGCGCGCAACTGCGTGGAACGTTCGACATCTGCCGTCACCAGCACATAGCTGGCCTTGGAACCCATGGCCTGCAATGTCTCCACGACATCGAGGCCGTTCTTGACGCTGCCCAGGCGGAAATCGAACACGCCCAGCTTGAAGGTGCGGTCCACGGCAAACTCGACGGCGCTTTCGGGATCGGCGAAACCCTTGACCCTGTAGCCCGAGTCGGCAAGCAATTCGGCCACGCTGGTCAGCAGATCGACGTCGTCGTCGAGCACCATGATATCGACTTGGTTGTTATCCACCGTGGGCAATCCTTCTTGCAGTCAGGACACCCTAGCAAAGGCGCATGTGCGCGGATTTAAGCGGTTAACTCGCATTTTACAGAAATTGGCGGCACTGGCGGGCGGAACGCACCAAGCTGCCGGCAAAAATGCCCAGCAATCACGGCATTTTGGGCATTTCGGCCGGATTCACCGGGCCGCCACCCAAGCCATATGTCAGCTGTGGATGGCCCGTCCGGCAACGGCGAGGGCTGCTTCCTTCACAGCTTCCGCCAGCGTCGGATGGGCGTGGGTAGTGCGTGCCAGGTCCTCGGCGGAGCCGCCGAATTCCATGAGGACCGCGACCTCGTGGATCAGCTCTCCAGCCTGGGGACCAATGATGTGACAGCCCAGCACCCGGTCGGTTTTGGCGTCAGCGAGGATCTTCACGAAGCCATCGGTCGTCTGGTTTGCCTTGGCGCGGCCGTTGGCGAGGAAGAGGAACTTGCCTGCCTTGTAGTTGATGCCTGCGGCCTTGAGTTCGTCCTCGGTCTTGCCGATGGCTGCAACCTCGGGCGTTGTATAGACGACGCCCGGAATGACGTCATAGTTCACATGGCCGGCCTGGCCCGCCAGCAATTCGGCAACGGCGATGCCTTCGTCTTCCGCCTTGTGGGCCAGCATGGGCCCGCGGATCACGTCGCCTATGGCATAGATGCCCTTCACATTGGTGGCGAAGTGATCATCGACGATGATGCGGCCGCGCTCGTCGAGTGCGATGCCTGCTTCCTTGGCACCAAGGCCCTCGGTGAAGGGCACGCGGCCGATGGCCACCAGCACGACATCGGACTTGATCTCGCTGGCGCTTCCGCCCGCTGCCGCCTCGACGGTGAGCGTCACGCCTGACTTGGAGGTTTTCGCGCCAGTCACCTTGTGGGCCAGCTTGAAGGTGAAGCCCTGCTTTTCGAGAAGGCGCTGGAAGGCCTTGGCCACTTCGCTGTCCATGCCGGGCAGGATGCGGTCGAGATATTCGATGACGGTGACCTTGGAACCGAGCCGCGCATAGACCGAGCCAAGCTCGAGGCCAATGACACCGGCTCCGATGACGGTCAGGGTCTCCGGAATTTTCTCAAGCACCAGGGCGCCCGTCGAGGTGACGATCTGCTTCTCGTCGATCTCGACCCCGCGCAATTTTGTCGAGTCGGAGCCGGTGGCGATCACTATGCTTTTTGCTTCGTGGACCTTGCCATCGACCTCGACCTTGCCTGCGCCGAGCAGTTTCGCCGTGCCGCGGATCACCTCGACCTTGTTCTTCTTGAACAGGAAGTCGATGCCCTTGGTGTTGCCGTCGATGGCCTCCTGCTTGAATTTCATCAGTTGGGCGAAATCAACCCTGGTGTCGGCGATGAGGCCCATCCTGGCGAAGGAATGCTTCGATTCATGCAGAAGCTCGGTGGCGTGCAGCAGGGCCTTGGAGGGAATGCAGCCGACATTGAGGCAGGTGCCGCCATGGGTGGTGCGCTTCTCGATGACGGCGACCTTCATGCCCAGTTGGGCGGCGCGAATGGCGCAGACATAGCCGCCGGGGCCGGTGCCGATGATGATGAGATCGTGAGCCATGACTAGAGATCCAGCAGTGCCCGTTCGGGGTCTTCAAGGCCTTCCTTGATGCGCACGAGGAAGGTCACGGCTTCCTTGCCGTCGACGATGCGATGGTCATAGGAGAGCGCTAGATACATCATCGGCCTGATCACCACCTGGCCGTTCACGGCAATGGGCCGCTCCTGGATCTTGTGCATGCCAAGAATGCCCGATTGCGGGGCGTTGAGGATCGGTGTCGACATCAGCGAACCATAGATGCCGCCGTTCGAGATGGTGAAGGTGCCGCCCTGCATGTCGGCAATGGTGAGCTGGCCGTCGCGGGCCTTCTTGCCGAAGCCCGCGATGGTTTTCTCGATCCCTGCGAAGGACAAGTGATCGGCATTGCGCACCACCGGCACGACAAGGCCCTTGTCGGTGCCGACGGCGACGCCGACATGATAGTAGTTCTTGTAGATGATGTCCTCGCCGTCGATCTCGGCGTTGACGGCGGGAATGTCCTTGAGGGCCTGAACGGCGGCCTTCACGAAGAAGGACATGAAGCCCAGCTTCACGCCGTGCTTCTTCTCGAAGATGTCCTTGTAGCTGTTGCGCAGGGCCATCACCG
>CAZUKI010000141.1:0-7366 GCA_964620785.1 uncultured Aestuariivirga sp. | reverse complement strand
TCAGAATATCAACGGTCCCATCGGCGAGCGATTTGAGTATTTGCTCCCTGGCCTTTCCCTTTTCACGTCCGGTGAGGAGGCCCAGCGAGATGCCGGCCTGTGCGGCAATGGACGAAAGCGATGCAAAGTGCTGCCGTGCCAATATCTCTGTTGGCACCATGAAGGCACCCTGGGCGCCAGTTTCCACCGCCGTGGAAAGTGCGAGGAAACCAACCATGGTCTTGCCTGCGCCTACATCGCCCTGGAGGAGACGGATCATCCGCTGCGGCTTTGCCATGTCCGCAAGAATGTCGGCAATGGCAGCGCCCTGCGCTGCGGTGAGCTGATAGGGAAGCGCGGCGAGGATCTTTTGCCGCAAGCGCCCGTCACCTTTCAGCGGCCGGCCCGAGGCGCGCTTCATGTGGGCGCGCACCAGCGACAGTGCCAGCTGGTTTGCAAGAAGCTCATCAAAGGCGAGCCGCATCCGTGCTGGATGCTCCAGGTCCAGCACCTCTGGCGGGGTCACGGTATGTACGGCTCTCAGGGCCTCGGCGAAAGCCGGAAAGCCATTGCGTCCGAGCCATGCTCCGTCCTGCCATTCGGGAAGGGCAGGGAGACGGGCAAGTGCCTGGGCTGCTGCCTTGTTGTAGGACTTGCCGGCAAGCCCCGCGGTCAGTGGGTAAACCGGCTCGATCGCTGGAAGCCCGGCAAAGGCCTCCGCCGTCACAATGTGATCGGGGTGGGCCATCTGCGGTTCACCATTGTACCAGTCGATGCTGCCGGAGATGAAGCGCCGCTCACCCTCGGGGAGGCTGGCCTTGATATGGTCGCCGAAGACCTTGAAGAAAACTAGCGTCATGGTGCCGGTATCGTCATGGACCAGTACACGGTAGGGAATGCCACGCTTGCCGGGCGGCGGCGGCTTGTGCTTGCCCACCGTGACCTCAAGCGTCACGATGCCCTGTTGGGGCAATTCAGCAATCGTGCAACGGTTGCGGCGGTCCACCAGGCCGTTCGGCAGGCGCAGGACAAGGTCAAGGATACGGACGGCGTCCTGGTCCCGGCCAAGCGCCTTTGCGAAGAGCCGGGCCTGCTTCTCGCCCACGCCTTTCAGTGAGGTGATTTCCGCAAACAGCGAATTGAGCAGGCTTGGCCTCATGGCTGATTTATTGGGGCCAATGAGGTTGCGGTGCAAGCCGGGGAGGGGATAAAGCCTCCGCCAGGATGACTGAAAATCTGGAAACGCAACGCCGGAAGCTGGCGTGGCGCGCTTCGCGCCGTGGCATCAGGGAGATGGACCTCCTGATTGGCGGCTTCGCCATGGCTGAACTGCCGCGCATGGACCGGGCGCAGCTTGCTGCCTTTGAGCGCCTGCTCGACATCCCTGACCAGCAGATGCTTGCCTGGGCCATGGGACAGGAGCCGGTGCCGCCCCATGAGGATAGCGAATTGTTGCGGGCCGTCCTTGCCTTCCGGCCGGGAGTCGCAGGATGAGCAGCGTCAAGGAAAGGCTTGGCCTGCCGGGCCGTGTGATCCTATCGGCGCTGCCGCAGGGGCTCCTGGCCCAACAGCTTCCCCAACTTGCAGCGGCGGCCGGCACTCGAGGCTACATCCACGTCTGCGTGGATGACCAGCAGCTTGCCAACCTGGAAGAGCAGATTGCCTTCTATGCGCCGGAGCTTGCCGTTACGCGTTTTCCAGCCTGGGACTGCCTTCCTTATGACCGTGTCTCGCCTGCAGCGGAGATCGTGGCACAACGGCTGGCGGCGCTCGCCGAGTTTTCAGCTAATCCGAACAAGCAACGTCTCGTCCTGACGACTGTCAATGCAGTTCTGCAACGCACCGTGCCGCGCAGCATGGTGGAGGCGTCACGCTTCCGTGCAGCCCCTGGAAACCGCATCAAGGGTGACGAACTTCAGCACTTCCTTGCCGACAACGGCTATTCCCGTGTGGGCACGGTGGTCGATCCGGGCGACTTTGCCGTGCGTGGCGGGCTGATCGACATTTACCCGCCTGGCTCAGCCGGACCGGTGCGCCTCGACTTCTTCGGCGACACACTCGAAAGCATCCGCCGCTTCGACGTTTCAACACAGCGCACCACCGAACAGCTGAACCAGTTGACGCTCAACGCCGCAAACGAGGTCCTGCTGACGCAGACTGCGATTGCCAATTTTCGAAAAGGTTACGCCGCGGCCTTTGGCGGCATGGATACGACTGACCCGCTCTATGAATCAGTCACCAATGGCCGCCGTTACCAGGGCATGGAGCATTGGCTTCCGCTGTTTCATGAGCATCTCGATACGTTGCTCGACTACCTGCCGGAAGCCATCGTCAGCCTCGGTCACATGGTCGCAGAATCCATGGCGGCGCGCCACGAGCAGATTGCCGAGTATTTCGACGCCCGCAAGGAGGCTCTCGGCAAGCAGAGCTTTGGTGCCGCACCCTACAAACCCTTGCCGCCGTCGCGTCTCTACTTGGACGAGGACGAGTGGCGCAAGCGCCTCGCTGACCGGACTGTGGCAGAAGTTTCGCCTTTTGAACGTCCCGAAGGTGATGCCATCTCCTTTGCTGGCAGGCAGGGCAAGACCTTTGCCGCAGAGAGGGCCGAAGCAGGCGGCAATGTCTACGAGGCGGTGAAGGCACATATCGCCGAGCAGCAGGCAAGGGGGCGGCGCGTAGTGCTGACCGCCTGGTCGGCTGGATCAGCCGAGAGGCTGGGAACAATCCTGCGGGACCACGAGGTGGGTTCAATTGCCGATGCTGCGAGTTGGGCGGAAGCCACTTCGCGGCAGGTGAGCCTCGTTAATGTCGTCGTGCTGCCGCTCGAAGAGGGATTCGAG
This sequence comes from uncultured Aestuariivirga sp., assembly GCA_964620785.1. Classification (GTDB taxonomy): domain Bacteria; phylum Pseudomonadota; class Alphaproteobacteria; order Rhizobiales; family Aestuariivirgaceae; genus Aestuariivirga. The sequence goes on along the minus strand of CAZUKI010000141.1, from coordinate 4,547 downwards.
ACGGAGCAATACGCCGTCATCACCGAACAGGACATTCTCGGCGACCGCATGGTGCGGCGAGCGAGGAAGCAACGCAAGGCCGCCGATGTCATCAGCGAACTGGCAACACTCACGCCAGGCGACTTTCTTGTTCATGTGGATCACGGCATCGGCCGCTTCGAGGGGTTGCGTACTCTCGACGTGCAGGGCGCGCCCCATGACTGCTTGCTGCTGATCTATGCCAACAACGACCGTCTTTTTATTCCCGTCGAAAACTTCGACCTCTTGTCGCGCTATGGTTCCGAGACTGAAGGTGTTCAACTCGACAAGCTGGGTGGCGGCGCCTGGCAGGCCAAGAAAGCCCGCCTCAAGAGCCGCATCCGCGAAATCGCCAACGACCTCATCAAGACGGCTGCGGCGCGTGAACTGAAATCCGGTGACGTCATGGCGCCGCCCGAGGGCGCCTTCGACGAGTTTTCGGCACGGTTCCCCTATGAGGAGACCGAAGATCAACTCAACGCCATCGAGGCGGTGCTCGACGACCTGCAAAAGGGCAGACCCATGGACCGCCTCATCTGCGGTGATGTGGGCTTCGGCAAGACCGAGGTGGCGCTGCGTGCGGCCTTCGTTGCCGCCTATTCAGGCAAGCAGGTTGCGGTGGTGGTGCCGACCACACTGCTCTCGCGCCAGCACTTCCAGAATTTCACGGAACGCTTCAAGGGCCTGCCGCTGAAGGTCGCCCAGGCATCAAGGCTGGTGGGCCGCAAGGAACTTGAGCAGGTCAAGCAGGGCCTGGCAGACGGTTCCATCGATCTTGTCATTGGAACCCATGCGCTGCTGACTGACAAGATCAAGTTCCGTGACCTCGGCCTCCTGATTATCGACGAGGAACAGCACTTCGGCGTGAAGCACAAGGAACGGCTCAAGGAAATGCGCGCCGATGTCCATGTCCTGACGCTGACCGCGACACCCATTCCGCGCACGCTGCAACTGGCGTTGTCGGGGCTGCGTGAAATGTCGATCATTGCAACTCCGCCAGTCGACCGGTTGGCGGTGCGAACTTATGTTTCGCCATTCGATGGCGTGGTTATTCGCGAGTATCTGTTGCGCGAGCATTTCCGTGGCGGTCAGAGCTTCTTTGTCGTCCCGCGTATTTCTGACCTGGATGAGATCGCAGCGTTCCTGCGCGAGCATGTGCCCGAGGTGAAGTTCCGCGCCGCCCATGGGCGCATGTCGCCGACGGAACTGGAAGACATCATGACCGGTTTCTATGACCGCGCCTTTGACGTGCTCCTGTCCACGACGATTGTTGAGTCCGGTCTCGACATACCGACCGCAAATACGCTTATCGTCCACCGCGCCGACATGTTCGGCCTGGCGCAACTTTACCAGCTTCGTGGCCGGGTGGGCCGCTCCAAGTTGCGCGCCTATGCCCTGATGACAACACCGGCTGGCACGGCACTCAACCCGAACGCCGAGCGGCGCCTGCAAGTGCTCCAGTCGCTGGACGCCCTCGGTGCCGGCTTTACATTGGCAAGCCATGATCTCGACCTGCGCGGCGCTGGAAATCTGCTCGGCGAGGAGCAGAGCGGCAACATCCGTGAAGTAGGCTTTGAACTCTACCAGCAGATGCTGGAAGAGGCGGTTGCCTCCATGCGGGCAGGCGAACTTGAGACAGTGGCAGATGGGCACTGGTCCCCGCAGATCAATATCGGGTCCTCCGTGCTGGTGCCGGAAAGCTATGTGAGCGACCTGCAGGTGCGGTTGGGCCTCTATCGCCGCCTTGCCGACTTCAAGGAACAGGATGAGCTTGATGCTTTTGGGGCCGAGCTTCATGATCGCTTTGGCAAGGCGCCAGAGGAAGTTCAACATCTGCTCGACATCGTCTCGATCAAGCTGCTCTGCCGCGTCGCCAATGTGCAATCAGTGGATGCTGGCGCCAAGGGTGCCACCATTGCCTTCCGCAATGGCGTGTTCCCGAACCCGCCGAACCTTGTGAAGTGGATTGGCGGGCAGGGGACGCTTGCCAAGCTTCGCCCCGACATGAAACTGGTGATCCTTCGTGACTGGGACACGGCCGCCCAGCGCCTGAAAGGCACCCGTCAGCTGATGCAGAACCTCGTCAGGCTTGCTGCGTAGTGGCTTCGGCCGCTGCCTTGCGGATCACATCGGCAAGGACTGTCGCAGGCTGCGCTCCGACCACGCCGTATTTGTTGTTGAAGACAAAGGTGGGAACGCCGGTGACACCGATGCGCCCGGCCATTGCCACTTCGTCCTTCACTTCCTTCACGCCCTCGTCAGACTTCAACACGCGTTCGATGTCCTCCCCGCGAAGGCCATTGACGATGGCGATGGTTTTCAGCACTTCGATGTCGCTTATATCCTGTCCCCAGCTCCAGTAAGCCATGAAGAGCGCTTCCATGACCTGCGCCTGAACGCCAGCCATTGCCGCCCAGCGCAGGAGGCGATGGGCATTCATGGAATTTGGCGACCGCTTGATCAGGTCGAAGTTGTAGGGAACGCCTTCCGCCTTGCCAGCGGCAATCAGGGTCTCATGAACGTTCGAAAGATCACGGTCTCCGAACTTTGCCTTCATGTAGGCCTGGCGGTCCAATCCTTCGGGCGGGATGGTTGGATCGAGAAAGAAAGGCCGGAATAGAACGCGCACCGGGATCTCAGGAACCATGCGCGCTGCCGCATCGAGGCGACGTTTTCCGAGGAAACACCATGGGCAAACGACATCGGAAATTACGTCGATATGCACGACCTGGTTCACTTGATCTGCCACAGTGTTGTCGCCTCAAAGCCAGTCAGGGGTTGCATCTCCGGCCTGCCGATATGATTCCAGCGTGCCACCCATTGTCCGCCCGCACTGTAGAAGGGCACCATGTACTGGCCTGATACAAGCAGCCTGTCTTCCGCCCGCACGGCGTCCTCGAAGGCTTCACGCGTCGTGGCCTGCAGCATGGTTGAAATGGCCGCATCCACCTTCGGATCTGCGATGCCGGGATAGTTGCGCGTGCCCTCGCGTGTCTTGCCGTCCGAACCGAAATACAACACCTGTTCGTTGCCGGGTGAAAGTGAATTGAACCAAACCACGGGAATCATGTCGTAGTCATAGGTTTTCTGGACGGCGGCGAACTGTGCTGCGTCAACCTTCCGGATCTCCATGGCAATGCCGATCTGCTGCAGGGTGCGCTGGTAGTGCAGCGCCATCTTCTGCTGTTCGTCGCTCTGCACGGTGACGATGAAGGCAAAATGTTCGCCAGCCCCGTTGACCATCTGGCTATCCACGATGTTCCAGCCGGATTCCTTCAACAGCCCGACCACTTTGCGCAGAACCTTGCGGTCAAGGCCCGAGCCGTCGCTCACAGGCAAGCTGTAGCTGCCATCAAGATAGTCCGCGCGCAGGCCGCCCCCGTCTTTGCCGATGATCGCAAGTTCACCAGGGCTCGCAGCCTTGCCTGAAGAAGAAAGTGAGGAGCCACTGTAGTAGCCATAGGTCCTCTTGTAGGCATTGCTGAAAAGATTGGCGTTGGCCCATTCAAAGTCGAAGGCCATCGCAAGCGCCTCGCGCACCCGCACGTCCGCAAAGATCTTGCGGCGCGTATTGAACCCAAAACCAGATGCCGGGGCGGGCGTGCGTTGTTCGACAAATTCCTTGATGACCTTGCCGCTGCTGACTGCAGGAAAATCATACCCCGTCGCCCAGCGGACCGGTTCGGTTTCCATCCGGAAGTCTGCATCGCCTTTCTTGAAGGCCTCAAACGCGGCATTGTTGTCGCGGTAATAGTCGAAGCGGACGGAATCGAAATTCCACAGGCCCTTGTAGTAGGGCAGGTCCTTGCCCCACCAGTTGGGGTTCCGCTTGTAAACGATGACTTCATCCGGCTTCACTTCGCCAACCACATAGGGCCCGGAGGCCACGATGGGTGTGAGTGACGCATCCTCGAAATTGCGGCCCTGCATCGCATTCTTTGAGAAAACTGGCATGAGGCCAATGATCAGCGGCAGTTCCCTGTCACCGCCCGTCTGCTTGAAAACAAGCGTGCGCTCGTCGGGTGTTTCGATGGAGGTTACCTTGCCGTAGGAATTCTTGAAGTTCGGCCGCCCGTGATCGCGAAAGGTCTCGAGGGAGAAAACCACGTCTGCCGCCGTGACTGGCGAGCCATCGGAGAATTTGGCCTCGGGGCGGATCTTGAAAGTAAATGTCTGGCGGTCGTCCGAGACATCGACTGTCTCGCACAGCAGGCAATAGAGGGAAAACGGCTCGGCGCCATTGCGGCCCATGAGGCTTTCGAAGGTGTAGGTCCGCACGTCCCGGCCCGGATTGCCCTTGACGATGAAGGGATTGAGGCTGTCGAAGGTGCCAACAATGGCCTGGCGCAACTGCCCGCCCTGTGGGGCATCCGGATTGGCATAGGGCAGGCTCTTGAAGTCGGGGGGAAGCGCAGGTTCTCCCTGCATGGCGATGCCATGTGAAGGCACCGCCCAGGCGACCGGACCGGCAAATGCTGCCAGTGCCACCACCCAAGAGGTGGCGGCAAGCATCCTGAAATGATTCATAC
>CAZUKI010000140.1:6024-7375 GCA_964620785.1 uncultured Aestuariivirga sp. | reverse complement strand
CGTCCAAAACCCGGCTGTACTTCGTCGGCAATGAAAAGCCCGCCCGCAGCGCGGATCGCCGCTGCGGCCGCTTGAAGCATTCCCGGAGGATCGGAAAACACGCCGTCAGAAGAAAAGATTGTATCCACAAGAAGGGCCGCTGGAAGAATGCCTGCAGCTTCCATCTCGGAAATCGCTTTGCGGATATGCCCGGCAAAGACCTCACCAGGGTCTTTGCCGTCAGAACGGAAGCGATCAGGCGGCGGCACGGTCCATACATTCGGTCCTGGCGCAACCTGCGGACCAAGCGATGGTGACATCGCAGCCACCGCTACCGTGACACCGTGATAGGCTGTCTCCGTAACGATGAACCCTGAGCGCCCCGTGTATGCAGTTGCCACCCGGCAGGCCAGGTCATTGGCTTCGCTGCCGGTGCAGGTGAACATCACGCGATCGAGACCGTCTGGGAAAGTTCCCAGCAGCCTTTCGGCATAGTCGAGAATTCCATCGGTGAGATAGCGCGTATGGGTGTTCAGTTCGCCCGACTGGCGGCTCAAGGCTGCCACGACATGCGGGTGGCAGTGACCAACGCAGGCGACATTATTGTAGACGTCAAGGTAGGCTTCGCCTTGCGGACCATAGAGCCACACACCCTGGCCGCGAACGACGTGCACCGGATTCTGATAGAACAACCGGTAGGCAGGGCCCAGCAGGCGCGCCCGCCGGGCGATCATTTCTAGCTCCGGCTCGGCTGGCCCAACGCCTGCGTTTTCAACACTGGTCATCATGCGGTCCCTCCGAGAAATGCCTTCTTGAGAATCGACTGAGCCTCGGAGCGTGAAATTGAGTCAAGGCCTGCAAGGCTATTCCAGGCTTTGGGAACATTGCGCAACAAATATCCGGCATTCTCCGGATGAAGCGCAGCGCGCCAGGAGCCGATCGCCACGCTCAAAACCAGCCTGGTCCCGAGGAGATCAGGCAGAAGCTCAATTTCCTTTTCCTCCAGCGGATTGCCGGCCTGATAGGCGGCAGCCATTGCTCCCACATTGGCAAGTGGATCTCGTGACGCTGCAACATGATAGGCCGCAGCCACCGCAAAATCCTGGACAAGCGGCGCCATGACCATGTCCCCGAAGTCGATGATGCCGCTGATTTTGCCGGTACTCTCCTTCAGGACATTGTGCGGATTGAAATCATTGTGAATGACCTGTCGTCTCAATCGAGGCAGCTCTGGCACGACATGTGTCTCAAAGTTGTCGAGACACTTATGTGCGAGCTTGCGATGGCCAAGGTCCGTGACCGCCGACAGCAAATTCCTCACCCGGGCGGCGTTCTGCAAGTCCCAGAGGAGTGCCTGCTTTTCAGAAAGATG
>CAZUKI010000140.1:0-5924 GCA_964620785.1 uncultured Aestuariivirga sp. | reverse complement strand
CTGCTCTGCAGATCGATTGCCTGCGGATCCTCATCCGGGTGCGCCACCTTGATGACGAATTCCCGTCCCGCCTGATCGCGGAGATGGAAATTCCGGTCACGTTCGCCCCCCAGGGTGCGCACAGGGCCATCGATTCCAAAATAGCCCTGTGCAAGACTTCGTGCCTCGGCTTCTGAAACCGGCGGAGCAACGAGGTCGAGGGCAGCGCCCAGACTTTGAATCACCGCCATCTCCCTCCTGGAGCCACAGGCGGTACGGCTCTGCCCAAACTTTGGAGCTCTGAACTCGTTAAGTCGATCGGCCACATGCCCTTGAAACACTCAGATTGCATCAATCATACCAGTGTTCGGGCGCCTTGGGCACGCTCGACTTGAAGTCGAGTTCGTGCGTTGCGACCAGCCTTGCGTTCTCCACAGCCTCGATGCGCTCGACCTTGTCCCATGTGTCGATAAGCGCGTCGGGGCTCCAGAGCAGGCCGGGCAAGGCACGCTGGCGCATCTTGCTGAGCAGATATGTCGTGTCAGCCAGCAGGAATACCGGCCTGCTCTTAAGCCGAACGAGCAGAGACTGATGGCCGGGAGTGTGACCCGGTGTCGGTATGATTGTCAGCAATCCATCGCCGAACATGTCGTGTTCGCCCTCCAGGACGTGCCAATCCAGATCATGCTCGAAATCATCCGCAACAAATGCTGTCTTCTGGTAGACAGGCGGGTTCCGGGCAAACTCAAGTTCACGGCGCTGCACATAGATCTTGGCATGCCGGAACCACTGAAGGCCGCCAGCGTGGTCAAAATGCAGATGCGACTGGACAACGTGGCCGACATCGCCCGCTTCGAGACCCAACTCACGCAACCTTGGAATGACCCAATCCGATGGTTCCATGACCACCTCGAATGCACTGGCTGCGGCACCAAGGCGGGATTGGGCATTGGTGCGCAAATCGGGATGCCCCGCTGTATCAAACAGCACGTTTCCTGCGGGATGCGTAATCAGATAGGCATAATACGGATTGAAACACTTCGTCCCGACTTTTTCGTCGAATGGATCAAAAACAGCCATGTCCATCATGTCGCCGCCACAGAACAGCGCATAGATGCGGATTTCACCGGTGTTCTTGTAAGCGACCGACGACATGTAGAGTCTCCTTATGAGCTATTGGTTCCCGGAACCGTCAGCGAATTTCTTCCGCCCGGCCGAGAATGCCGTTGGGATAGAATGTGAAGATGCCAATGACGAGCGAGAGGCTGATGGCATCGCGGAATGGCAAGATTGACTCAGGCAGATAGGCACGCAGAAATACCTCCAGAGTCCCGAGAATGATGCCACCGAGAACGGCCCCCGGAATGCTGCCGAGGCCCCCCAGGACGACGACGATAAAGGCTTTCAAGATGGGGTAGGTTCCCATCGTAGGCTCGACTGCGCCACGCTGAAATATCCAGAGAATCGACGCCACAGCCGCCAGAACTCCTGAAATCGTGAATGCCAGCAGAAGAACGGCATTGGCATTCACGCCCATCAGGCGGGTGATCTCAAAATCCTGGGCAGCGGCACGCATGGTTATGCCGATATGTGTTCCCTTGAGAAACGCCACGAGCAGAACAAGGCAGACAATTGTCGCCACAATGGCAAAGATGGATATCGTGCCAAAATTGAAGGGGCCAAGCGTCAGGGCTCCGGAAAGAATGGAAGGCACCGCAATTGCCTTTGGCCGTGCTCCGATGGCGTTTTGAAAGAGCACGTGAAGGATCGAGCTTACGGCAAAGCTGGTCAGTAGCATGGTGACAATGTCGGCATTCCTGAAGGGCCGAAAAGCAATAATTTCCATCAATGCGCCAAAGATGGCGGCGACCAGCAGTGAAATCAGCAGGGCAAGCCAGAATGGTGCGCCAAAGAGTGTCGCAAAGAAGATTGCATAACCACCAACGGTCATCAGTTCGCCATGCGCGAAATTGATCAATCCCATCACCGAGAAGATCAAGGCAAGGCCGATGGCGATCAGTGCATAAATGCCGCCAAGCGCCAGGGAGTTGATGATCTGCTGCAACAGGTATTCCACGTTCAGACTCCGAAATAGAGACCTTCGAGATTTTCGTGATGGAGAAGCTTTTCGCTGGGGCCCTGAGCGGCGATCGTGCCGGTTCTCAAGATGACCGCCTCGTGCGAGATTTCGAGAGCGGCTTCCGCGTTCTGCTCCACCAGCAGGATGGTCACGCCACTCCGGTTCAGTTCCACGATCAGATCAAAAATCTGATCGACAATGTTCGGAGCGAGCCCGAGCGACGGTTCATCCAGCAGCAGCAGCTTCGGTTCCGCCATCAAGGACCGGCCGATGGCGAGCATCTGCTGTTCGCCACCGGACAATGTTCCGGCCATTTGATTGCTGCGCTCGCGCAGGCGGGGAAACAGGTCATAAACCCGCTCCCGGTTCTGGCGATCGTTACGGCGGAGGCTGGCAGAACCACTTCCTCCCATCGTCAGGTTTTCTGAAACGGTGAGTTTCGGAAACACGCGACGTCCTTCGGGAGTAAGAGTCATCCCTTCGCGCACGATCTGTTCTGTGCGCATCCCGGTTATCTCGTTGCCCCTGAACCGGATTGAACCGGCGGCAGGCGCAACGAGCGCGAGACAGGCGAGCAAGACAGAGCTTTTCCCGGCGCCGTTGGCGCCGAGCAAAGCCACTATCTTGTTCTCCGGGATCGCAATATCGACACCTTGGACGGCGCGCACGGCGCCGTAGCTGATCTCCAACCCCTTGATTTCGAGAAGATGGTTCACAGCCGGACCGGTGTACAGGACGTCGTTCTCAAGGCGCAGGAACCTTCTTCGGATCGGGGATGATATCGCCGACATGCTCCGGCTTGCCATTCGTCACGCGCACAAGTGCAACCTGCCGGTTCGGCACGCGGTTCATGCCCTTGTATGAAATCACGCCCGTGGTGATCTGCAGACCCTCGATCCCTTCAAGTGAATTTCGCAAGGATTCACCATCGAGCTTGCCACCGGCATCCTTGACGGTCGCGCTGATGATCTCGATCAGGTCATATCCAAGGGCGGCAAAGATGCTCTCGGGAGCATTGCCATATTTTGCCTTGTAACGCTCATCGAACGACGCAAGACGGCTGCCCTGATCGGGGAAGCCGTGGGTTGCAAAAACCACGCCTTCGACTGCATCACCCAGCGAGAACGTTGTCGCGGTGTCGATGGCGTCAGCTCCCAGGACGGGGATGGTCACACCCGCCGCACGGAGTTGCTTGATGAAGGCCGGAAAATCAGGCTCATAGGCGGAAGTCACGATTACATCCGGCGCTGGCGACAGCCCCTTGATCTTGCTGACTTCCACGGAAAAGTCCTGCTGCCCCATCTTGTAGGTCAGCGTGGATGCGACCTTGCCGCCATCGCCTTCAAAAGCAGTGCCGAAATACTGCGGAAGCTTGTCGGTATAGGGGCTGTCCGGGGATATCAGGAGAAGTGCGGACTTGTAGTTGTTCTTCTTGGCGAACTCAGCCAGCGCTGTCGCCTGGATGTTGTCGGGTGTGGCGTTGAGAAACAGATAGTTGCCAACTGCCGCAGGCAGGATCGGCGGCGAAGCGCAGCCGCTGATGGTCACAATTCCAGCTGACTGACCGGCCTGGCCCACTGCAATGGTCGGATCACCATCGCAAGGCGTCACCAGGAAGTTCACGCCGTCAGCCACCATTTCCGCAGCCATGACTGTTGCTTCGCCGGTATCGGAACGCGTGTCGCGTGGAATGATCTCGAATGTATTGCCATTCACGCCGCCCTTGGCGTTCATTTCCTCGACGGCCAATTGCGCCCCGAGCAGCAGTGGTTGATCAAGGCTCGCGAGGCCGCCCGTTTGTCCTCCGAGAAGGCCGATCTTGATGACGTCCGCCATTGCCGGTGTCATACCCAACAATGCCGTCGTTCCAAGCAGCATCGAGATCTTGAGAAAGTTCTTTCTTGTCTTGTTCATTTTGCAGTTTCCTCCGTTGACTGAATAGATTTCACTAGCTTCTTGGCCCGGCGTCCGAGATAGGCTTCCTGGACACGGGGATTCTGGGTGATGCGCAGCGGCGCGCCCTCTGCAATGAGCTGGCCCTTGTTGAGAACGGCGACGCGGTCACACAGATTGACGATCAGATGCATGTCGTGATCGACGATGACCATGCCGATGCCCCGCGTGCGGACCAGGCGCCTCAGAATGTTGAGCAACTCGATGGTTTCTGCCTCGTTCATGCCGGCAGCCGGTTCATCAAGCAGGAGAAAGCGCGGCGAAGAGGCCAAGGCGCGCGCCACTTCGAGCCGGCGTTGCTGCCCATAGGCCAGCGTCCCAGCCTCGCGTTCAGCGAGATCGGCGATGCGCAGGTCGGAGAGCAATGCCATGGACCGGCTTTCAAGCTCGGCCTGGCCCATCGACTGCTCGTGCTGCGCCACCGCGGCCTTGACGTTCTCCAGGACGCTCAAGCGGGAAAACAGCCGCACCGACTGGAAGCTGCGGCTGAGGCCCTGTCGTGCAACCTGGTAGGCGGGCAAGCCGCTGATTTGCTTTCCGCCAAGCTCGACAGTTCCCTGCGAAACGGTATGTGTACCAGCGATGCATCCCAGAAGTGTCGTCTTGCCCGAGCCGTTGGGGCCGATCAGGCCCAGTACTTCACCGGTACTGATGGTCAGGGAGACATCATCCACGGCGACAACGCCGCCAAAGCGCTTTCCGACAGAATTGACCGACAGCGTTTGCACGGCAGCGGGCGCCGGTTCAGGAACATCTGCTGCAGCTGCTGTCTTCAAACGCAGAAGCGGCAGGAACGACTCGAGTTCCTTGCCGCCGACAATTCCACTGCGGCGGAAGTAAAGCACGACGATGATCATCACGCACAGTCCGCTGATCGTCAGGCCGAATATCTGCGGCACCTGCACACCAGCGAAGTCAAACCCATTCTCCAGGCGGCGGAGCAGTTCTGTAATACACGTGACCACTGCCGTTCCGACGAAGGCACCCGTGATGCTGCCAATTCCGCCAACCACGAGCATGACGATGAGTACGAACATCATGTCGAGATAAAAGCTTTTCGCCGAGAACACCGCGAATGTGTGGGCGAAGACGATGCCAGCCGCGGCGCAGATCATTGCACTGAGAACAAAGGCAATATAGCGCTGCAAGCGGACATTGATGCCACTCGCCAGGGCGGCTGCTTCATTTTCACGTGCGGCGCGCATCAGGAGCCCCGGAACTGAATCGCGATAGACGCGCGCCACAACCAGCGCGGCGACGACAAACAAGACCGCTGTTGGAAGCGAGATCAGGCGTGGAATTCCGTACATTGCCTGGCTGCCGCGGGTTACACCCTGGGCGCCGACGATGAGCGAGTTGACAATGATCAGCAGCCCCAATGTGGCAATGGTTGATGCCGCGCCGCCCAACCTGCAGATCGGCACCGCCACCAGCGCCGCAACCACGGCCACAATGAGGATTGTCACAGCGGTTGCCGACCAGAGCCCCAGCTGCGCGGATTGAACAAAGCCCGGGAGCAACGGCAACGCGGTCGCCTTGAGAGCGACAGGCATTGTCAGGGTTGCGGAAATCTGAGCGCCAAGGGCCACAAACGCCACATGTCCAAACGACAATATGCCGGAGTTGCCGCTGAACAGATTGAGGCCGAGAACAGCGATCAAATAGAAGGCAAAGTTGAGGAAGATCAGATTGATGGACGCGCTGCCCAAGGAGACAAGAAGGGCGAGGGAGCAGAGAATGACTGCAAAGAACAGGACCGGGCGCAGGGACTGAGGCGAAATATAGCGGCTTATTCTATTCATCGATGCCTGCCCGGCTCAAATTCCCAAATCACTTGCCTGGATAGGCGTCCATTCCAGCCATATCGACTTCACGCCAGCTTCAATATTTGATGCATCATGTATGTCGGCAA
>CAZUKI010000139.1:0-7415 GCA_964620785.1 uncultured Aestuariivirga sp. | reverse complement strand
TTGCGCACGATGCCTTCGTCCTTCATCAGCCGTTCGATCTTGCGCCTGTCATAGCGGGCAATCACCTCCGGCTTGAATCCGTCAAAGGCGGTGCGGAAATTCTCTCGCTTCCTGAGAATGGTGATCCACGACAAGCCCGCCTGGAAGCCATCGAGGATCAGCTTTTCGAAGAGGGCACGCGATTCATATTCGGGAACGCCCCAGTCCGTGTCGTGATACTGCACGTAAAGCGGGTCGCTGCCGCACCAGCCGCAACGGCAAATGCCATCGTCATGCTTGACCGCCGTCATCGTGCCACCTCGGGGATTGTCATCTCGATTGTCATCCAGGAGGGCTTTTGCACATGCACCCTGACGGCTGCTGACAGCAGTGGCGCAGGTGCCTCCGCCAGCCGGTCGAGGCGGATCAGCGCCAGCCCGCGGTTTCCGTGGGAAGAAAGCATTGTGCCGATCTGAATGTCCCCGGACGTGATGGCCGTGCCCTTGGCGGGTGGCACGCCATCGCAGGACACGGGCAACATGCGTGAGCGTGCAGTGCCGCGATGCTGCATGCGCGAGACGACTTCCTGCCCGACATAGCAGCCCTTCGAGAAACTCACGCCCTTGAGAAGGTCGAAGTTGGCCTCATGCGGGAAATGCTCGTTGACGCCAATGTCTTGCTCCCCGTCCGCAATGCCGAGCGATAGGCGGAGCATTTCATAGTCACTCCGCCCCGCTTCCGCGGGACCTGTGGCAACGCCGCGGCCGCCCATTGCGGCCAGACGGGGATCAGCGGCAAATGCATCCGCCGAAGGGTCAACGGTGATGGCAAGGCTGTCATCGGCTTCGATCGAAATCTTCGCCCGCAGCCGGTACATCGTGAGCTTGCGGAGCAGGTCGTCGCGCTGGCTTCGCACGCAGTCAATGAGCACCGCATCGCCCCGGTTGATGACGAAGACCTCGTGCTGGATCTTGCCTTGCGGCGAAAGAAGTGCGCCATAGGCGCTGCCCCCGGACGGCAGGCTCTCGACGTCTGCTGTCAGGATGTTGTGCAGGAAGGCAAGCACGTTCTCGCCGTGCAGCCTGATCAGGGCACGGTGGGGCAGGACTTGTCTGGCAAAGGGCGCTGTCATGGTGCTTGCGTCACGGGTGCCTCCCATTTACGAAGCAGGCCAAGGACATTCAAGCAGCGAGCTGAACACGTGGCGAAGGCCATCGATCTGGTTCTGAAGGGCGGCACAGTGGCGACCCCGGGCGCCATTGCGCCGGCCGACATTGCCGTGGACAAGGGCCGCATCATTGCCATTGGCGATATCTCCGGTTTGAGCCCGGCCAGCACCCTCGATTGCCGCAATCTCCATGTCCTTCCGGGCGTCATCGACAGCCAGGTGCATTTCCGCGAACCGGGCCTCGAGCACAAGGAAGACCTCGAATCGGGAAGCCGCGCCGCCGTGATGGGCGGCGTCACCGGCGTTTTCGAGATGCCCAACACCAAACCCACGACGACCACGGCGGAGCGCCTTGCCGGCAAGGTCGCCCGGGCCCGTAACCGGATGTTCTGCGACTTTGCCTTCTATGTCGGCGGCACGCGCGATAATCTTGCCGAGATCACCAGCCTTGAACGTCTCGAGGGATCGGCGGGCATCAAGGTCTTTGCCGGTTCATCGACCGGCGATCTCCTGGTCGAGGACGATGGCGGTCTCGATGCCATCATATCGAGGCTATCGCGCCGCGCCGCCTTCCACAGCGAGGACGAGATGCGGCTGCGTGAGCGTGCGCATTTCCAGCGCGCCGGCGATGCCGCAAGCCATCCGGTCTGGCGCGACGAGGAAGCGGCCCGCCTCTGCACCGAACGCCTGCTGGGCATTGCCCGCCGCCACGGCAAGCGCATCCATGTGCTGCACATTTCAACGGCTGCGGAACTGCCCTTGCTGGCCGCCAACCGCGACATCGCCACCGTCGAGGTGACACCGCATCACCTGACCCTGTCGGGTGATGATTATGCCCGCCTGGGCACGCTGATGCAGATGAACCCTCCGGTGCGCGAGCCCCGCCATCGCGAGGCCCTGTTGCGGGCCATTGCGTCTGGTCTCGTGGACGTTCTCGGCTCCGACCATGCGCCGCACACGCTTGAGGAAAAGGCCAAGCCCTATCCGCAATCGCCATCGGGCATGACCGGCGTGCAGACGTTGGTGCCCATCATGCTCGATCATGTGAATGCTGGCCACCTGTCGCTGGAACGATTTGTTGATCTCACCGCCCACGGTCCCCAGCGCATCTTCGGGCTCGCCGGCAAGGGCCGCATTGCCGAAGGCTATGATGCCGATTTCACCATCGTGGACCTCAAGCGCCGCGAGACCATCAGCAACAGCTGGATTGCCAGCCGCAGCAACTGGACACCCTATGACGGCAAGCCGGTGACAGGCTGGCCCGTGGGCACCATGCTGCGCGGCGAACTCGCCATGTGGCAGGGGGCGATCAACGCGCCCGCCCGCGGCCAGCCCATCCGTTTCCTTGAAACCCTTCACGCAGGTCAGCATCATGAGTGACACGTTCCGCGCCCTTCTCGTCAGCAAGACCGACACAGGCCAGAAGGCCGAACTCACCAGGCTGACGCGTGCCGATCTCATGGAAGGCGATGTCACCGTCGCGGTGAAGCATTCCTCGATCAACTACAAGGATGGTCTCGCCGTCACTGGCAAGGGCCCCATCGTCCGCAGGTTCCCGCTCATTCCCGGTGTCGATTTCGCCGGGGTCGTGGAGGAGAGCAGCCATCCCGCCTGGAAGAAGGGCGATGAAGTGATCCTCGGCGGCTGGGGCGTGGGCGAGGGCCATCACGGCGGCTTTGCCGAAATTGCCCGCGTCAAGGGCGACTGGCTGGTACCGGTTCCGAAAGGCCTCACCATGGCCGATGCCATGGCCATTGGCGTTGCGGGCTACACCGCGATGCTCTGCGTCATGGCGCTGGAAGAACAGGGCGTGAAGCCGGAGCAGGGCGAAATCATCGTCACGGGTGCCGCGGGCGGCGTTGGTTCCGTGGCGCTGGTGCTGCTGTCGAAACTGGGCTTCACGGCGGTGGCCGCAACGCGCCGCCCGGAGGAGGAAGCCTTCCTCAAGTCGCTGGGTGCTGCTTCCATTCTTGATGCCAAGGAACTCAACGGCCCGGTGAAGCCACTCGCCAAGGCACGCTGGGCAGGCGGCATCGACAATGTCGGCTCCGTGATGCTGGCCAACATCCTGTCGCAGACGAGGGAAGAAGGCGTGATCTGTGCCGTGGGCCTCGCCCAGGGCATGGACCTGCCGACCAGCGTTGCCCCCTTCATCCTGCGTGGCGTCCGGCTGATCGGCATCAACTCCGTTTCGACACCACTGCCGCGCCGCCGCGCCGCCTGGGAGCGCCTGGCCCGCGACATGGACATGGCAAAGCTGCGGGCACTGACCAGCCGCGTGAAACTTGAGGATGTGCCGCGCGTTGCTGCCGATATCGTTGCGGGAAAGACACGCGGCCGGGTGGTGGTCGATCTCTGATGCTTGCGATCAGGGATGGCGGCCTCGATGATCCGCAGGTCATCGCCATGCTCAGGTTTCATTTCGAAACCAACATCTCGGTAACGCCGCCGGGCTCCGCCCATGTCTTCGATCTCTCGCGCCTGAAGCAGCCCGATGTCTCGTTCTGGTCGGTCTGGAACGGCGATGAACTTATGGGTGTGGGCGCCTTGAAGCGGATGTCGGCAACCGAGGGTGAGATCAAATCCATGCACACCCTGGCATCGGCGCGGCGCTCCGGCGTCGGCAGCGCCATCCTCACGCATATTTTCGGGAAGGCGAGGGCCATGGGCCTCAATCGCCTTTTTCTGGAGACCGGTTCGTTTGATTATTTCGCCCCGGCGCGCGCCCTCTATGCCCGCCACGGCTTTGTCGAATGTCCGCCCTTTGCCGGTTACGGCCCGGACAAGTATTCGACTTTCATGGTCAGGGATATCTAGTTCGGAAAACTTGAAGCCTACTGCTTCGTCTTCATCACGGTGAATTCACCCGAGCGGATGCGTTCCGGCAGGCGCTCGCACATCACCGCGACAGGTTCCTCGCCATAGCTCGCAATCATGTCGGAAAGGGCCGCAAAAATGGCAGCCGTCGCGATGCAGTCGGGGTCCAGCCCGTCATAGACTGCCTCTTCCCAGGCTTCGAGGATGTAGCGAAGCGCCGCATGTTTTTCTTGCTGCGTTGGCGCGGGAGCATGGAAAGTTCTGTGAAGCATCTGTGGGGAAAGTTAACGCGTTGCTGACTGATGGTTACCATAGCAGAGCACCTCCACCGGGCGAGCAAAGGCTTAAACGAAGGTTAACGCCGCCGCGAAAATTTGATCTAACGCCCCATGAGCAGCCGGGCCCGCGCTATGGCAGAGGCCGTGTTGGGGGCAAGGGCATAGTCCTTGATGGCCAGGAAATGCACCCAGGCCACGGCCATGGCATCGGATTGCGCGACGGCTTCTCCCGAAACATGGGCGCCGGCATGGCAACTGATGAGAAACTCGGTTGTGCCGGAAGTCAGCGCGAAGTCGCCCACATGGTGTTCGAGCAGGGCCGTGACGCCGGTCTCCTCGAGGAGTTCACGTGCTGCGGCCTCAAGGGTTGTTTCCCCGGCCTCCATGCGGCCACCGGGCAGGCTCCAGAACCCGCGGCCGTGGGCTTTGCCCCTCTGCGCCAGCAGCACCTCGTCGCCGCGCCAGACACAGGCCGAAGCCGCCTTGATGACTGTCCTTGGAGTGCTAGACTCATTGCCCATGTGCGGACTTTACAGTTTCAGGCGCGTGCCGGAAGAGGTGCGCGACTTCATCAGCTACCTCGAACAGCCGGACTTCCCGCCGCGCCAGTATGTGACGCCGCAGAGTCCCATCGCAATTGTCAGAAGGGGAGCGGACGGCGCCAGGCACTTCGCGCTGGTGCGCTGGGGCTTCGTGCCGTCCTGGACAAAGGAAATCCTGCCCGGCAAGCCGCTCATCAATGCCCGTGGCGAGAGCGTCCATGAAAAGCCTTCGTTCCGCAATGCCTTCCGGAGGCGGCGCTGCCTGATCCCGGCCGATGGCTTCTATGAATGGGCGGGCGATGTGCCGGGCAAGAAGAAGCCCTACTTCATCCATCGTCCCGGCAACGCCCTCATGGCCTTTGCCGGAATCTGGGAACACTGGATGGGCAAGGATGGTTCCGAAATCGAAACCGCTGCCATCATCACCACCAGCGCCAATGCCCTGGTCGCAACCATCCATCCGCGAAGCCCGGTGGTGATTGCCCCCAAGGACTTCGAACAATGGCTCGATTGCTCGAGCGAGGACACCACGGCTGCCCGGGCAATGCTGAAGCCCGCCCCCGATGATTTCTTCGAAATGGAGCCGACCGTCATCCAGCGCAGCGCGCCACCAAAGCCCAAGCCGCCGGAACCTGGCGCAGGCGCCCAGCACAAGTTGCTCTAGAAGAACTGGCTCAGATCAGACGGTGCGCCTTGCGTCCGCCGCGCGAAGGTTCGGCACCGGGCTCGGATTGCAGAAGGCGCTCCGAAAGCGAGACGGCACGCCGCGCCAAATCGGCGGCACCCTCATGGAGCTCCTTCGACGACTGGACGGCCGTCACGTTGTTCTCCATGTCTTCAGCCGACCAGCCGCGCGAATGGGCGATGTAGGGGAAGGGCGGAAAGTGGAAGCCAAGCTCCGCAAAGAAGCCCAGCATCTGCCCGGCAACGCCCTGCACATTGTCCTGCCCGCCAACGATGATGAAGCCTGCAACCTTGTTCCTGATCAGCACACGGTTGTGGGTGGTCACCTGGTTCTGGACGCAGTTGAGGCGCTCAGCCATCTTGAAATAGAGCGAGCTGGCCTGCCCCCAGCGGATGGGCGTTGCGATGAGAATGACATCCGCCCAATGGACGAGAGCTTCATAAACGACGGTGAGTTCGTCCTTGCCATCCATCTGGGTGATGGAGCAGGGCCAGGTACAGGCCCGTGCCGACTTGGAATAGAAACCCTCGCAGGCGCGGAACTTGAGTTCGTTGAGCTTGATGAGTTGTGTCTCACAGCCCTGCGCCTTGGCGGCCGTGATGGCCGAGGAGAGAAGGTCTTCCGAACCTGAATAGCGCGGCGCACGCTTGCTCATGGCGGTGGTCGAAATGCCGGCAACCCTTATGGGCCCCGCCGCCCTTTCGACGGGACGGGAGAGGGGATGTGCCTCATGCGGCAGGCGGTTGCGCTTCGTCGCCATGTCGAAGTTGA
Source organism: uncultured Aestuariivirga sp. (assembly GCA_964620785.1). Classification (GTDB taxonomy): domain Bacteria; phylum Pseudomonadota; class Alphaproteobacteria; order Rhizobiales; family Aestuariivirgaceae; genus Aestuariivirga. The sequence goes on along the minus strand of CAZUKI010000139.1, from coordinate 1,175 downwards.
CGAGCACGCGGCCATTCTCAACCTTGACCGGATATGACGGCACCTTGTCTTCCTCGAAGCCCGGCTCGCCCAGACCAGTGACACGGTTAAACTTCCACTGGTGCCAAGGGCAAACCACGAAGTCGCCGTCGAGGTGGCCTTCGCCCAGTGGCCCGCCCACATGGTTGCAGCGCCCGTGAATGGCGCCAAAGCTGCCGTTCACGCAGGACAGCGCGAACTCGCGGGCCCCCACTTTGCACTGTTGCAGAACCTTGCCCGACAGCTCTTCCGCGCTTCCGACATCAACCCAGTTGTCGGCCATCAGGGCGCTAACCCACCTGGCCGCGATGGCGCAGGAACTGGTCGGCGAGCACGATCGCCATCATGGCCTCGCCCACCGGCACGGCGCGGATGCCGACACAAGGGTCATGGCGGCCCTTGGTGACGATGTCCGCGTTCGTGCCAGATCTGGTGACGGTCTGGCGCGGCGTGAGGATGGATGAAGTCGGCTTCACGGCAAAGCGCACCACCACATCCTGTCCCGTCGAGATGCCGCCGAGAATGCCGCCGGCATGGTTGGACTGGAACTCCGGCTTGCCGTGGCGCATGCGGATCTGGTCGGCATTCTCCTCGCCGGAAAGTGTCGCCGCCGCGAAGCCAGCGCCGATCTCCACACCCTTGACGGCGTTAATGCTCATCATGGCGGCGGCAAGCTCTGCGTCAAGCTTGCCATAGATGGGTGAGCCCCATCCCGCAGGCACGCCCGATGCCGTCACCTCGATGACAGCACCGATGGATGAGCCCGCCTTGCGCACGCCATCGAGATAGCTTTCCCAGGTTTTTGCCGCCGCTGCATCGGGGCAGAAGAACGGATTGCTGTCGATCTCGGCATCGTCCCAGTTCCTGCGGTCGATGCCATGCGGGCCCATCTGCACCAGAGCGCCGCGGATTTTCACCCCGGCGATGACCTTGCGGGCAACAGCACCGGCCGCGACCCGGCTTGCGGTCTCGCGCGCCGACGAGCGCCCGCCGCCGCGATAATCGCGCAGGCCATATTTTGCGTCATAGGTGAAATCGGCATGGCCGGGACGGTAGCTGTCGCGGATCTCGCTGTAGTCCTTGGAGCGCTGGTCCACATTCTCGATGAGTAGCGCAATGGGCGTGCCGGTTGTGACCGGTCCTCCGGTGCGCTCATC
>CAZUKI010000138.1:0-7481 GCA_964620785.1 uncultured Aestuariivirga sp. | reverse complement strand
TGGTTTACGTTCCCGTCAACGTGGCGCCCTGGCTTTGGGGTTGGCCGAACCGTTTCCTCGCGCGCATGGCATCGGTTGGCAGTTCGGTGTTCGTTGTCGGCCCCTATCACGGCGGCGGATTTTCGAGCGGCATCGACAGCCGCGATGATTTCGACCGCCTGCCGCAAGCCTATGGTGGTGGCGTGCTGACCAATGAGATCGAAACGATTGCTACCATGTTCCAGTCACGAAAGTGACGCCCGGCACTTTACGAATCCGTAAATGCGCTGACAGTCATCCGTGAGTCTCGGCGGGTAACAGGGCCATCGCCGCCCGGTCTCCCCGGCGGCCATCTTTAACCCGCCGATTCCCCGGCATGACTGGAAGGAACTCCCCATGAAGAAATTCGCATTCGCGCTGCTTGCTGCCGGAATCCTCGGTTTGCAGGCGCCAGCCGCCATGGCGGCAGTCACGCCCTGCGAAACCATGCTGAAGGATTTGCGTGCCGAAACGGCCAAGGCAAAGCTGAACGATGCCGACAAGGCGAAAGTCGCGGAACTGGAGAGCAAGGGCATCGAACGTTGCAATGCCGACGATGACAAGCGTGCCGATGAATTCTTCACAGAAGCCATGAAGGTCCTGGGCAAATGACGGCCCAAAGCTATCACCAACCAGCGCCGGCCGGCATGTTCCGGCCGGCCGTCGGCAATCTCCCCAATCGGGTGCCGGACGCTACGCCGGCATTTTGGCTCATCAAGCTCCTGGCCGTGACAATGGGTGAGACAGCTGCGGACTACCTGGCAGTCAATCTCGGACTCGGCTTGACTGCGACGTCGCTGATCATGACCGCCATCCTGGCGATCACACTCGTTCTGCAGTTTGCGCAAAAGCGTTACGTGCCCTGGGCCTACTGGCTGGCGGTTGTGCTCATTAGCGTTGTTGGCACACTGATCACCGACAATCTCGTGGACAATTTTGGCGTGCCGCTATTGACCACGACCATCGTCTTTACCGTGGCACTCATCGCCACTTTCGCCGTGTGGTATGCAAGTGAGCGCACCCTCTCGATCCATACGATCTTCACAACACGCCGTGAGGTATTCTACTGGCTGGCGATCCTCTTCACCTTCTCGCTCGGCACCTCGGTCGGTGACCTGTTGGCAGAACAATTCGACCTCGGCTATCTGGCGACCGGACTCATCTTTGGCGCCGTGATTGCGGTGATCACCTTTGGCTACTACGGCCTTGCGCTCAACAGCATTGTGGCCTTCTGGCTCGCCTACATCCTGACGCGGCCACTCGGTGCATCCTTTGGAGATGTACTATCGCAGCCTGTCGAGTATGGCGGCTTCGGCTTCGGCACCACCTATACGAGCCTCTTGTTTCTTGGCGGGATTGTGGCAACGGTGATCTACTTGAGCCTGTCGGATCGCAGCGGCTTGGCCGCCGCACCAGCAACGGCCAAATCCGGCCCACTTCTAGGTGGATGATTTCCCAAAGTGGTTTCCCCGGTGCTAACTTGTCAGGCACCGGGGAAGACCCCGGGAAACAATTGGATCATTGCCCATGCGGCTACTCATCGTCGAGGACAATGGCAAGACGGCCGATTTCATTGTTCGTGGCCTGACGGAAGCTGGTCATGTGTGTGACTGTCTGGGCAACGGCCATGACGGGCTGTTTGCCGCAACCCGAGACAGCTACGACGTCATTGTTGCAGACCGCATGCTCCCTGGCCTGGATGGTCTTTCCATGGTGAAGGCGGCACGGGCCGCCGGCGTGAAGACGCCGGTTCTGTTCCTCACGGCAGTTGGCGGCATTGATGATCGTGTCGAAGGGCTCGAGGCGGGTGGTGATGATTATCTGGTCAAGCCCTTTGCCTTCTCGGAACTGCTTGCTCGCGTGAATGCGCTCGGCCGCAGGCCGCCCGCGCAGGAACAGAAGGGCACATTGCGGGTCGCCGACCTTGAGATGGATCTGATCCGGCGCCGGGTGACACGGCAGGGCAAATTGATCGACCTTCAGGCCCGCGAGTTCAAGCTGCTTGAAGTGCTGATGCAGGCTGAAGGGCGTGTCATGACCCGGACGATGCTGCTGGAGCAGGTCTGGGAACTCAATTTCGATCCGATGACAAGTGTGGTCGAGACTCACATCAGCAGGTTGCGGGCAAAGATCGACAAGCCCTTCGAAACGCCACTGCTCCATACTGCCCGCAATATAGGCTACAGTCTGCATGCGCCTGTCTGACTTGTGGCGCAGCACACCTTTCCGGCTGGCGCTGAGCTTTGCCCTGCTTTTCGTGCTGACGTTTGTCCTTTCAGGTGTGATTGTCTATCAGCTGGTGCGCGCCGACCTCTCGAAGCGCCTCGATGTGGCTGCCAAGGAAACCTTTTCGATAATCGCGACCACCGATGCCGGCGACATGGAAGATCTGGTTGCCACAGTCGACAATCACGGGCGCATGGCCTCAGGCAGGGAACAGCTTTTCTCTCTGACCAACGCCAACGGTGAGCATCTCGCGGGCAACACGACGATTGTTGGTCTGCCGGCAGGCTTGTCCGTCATCGACGAGCAGACACCCGGCGTCCCGGCCGGGCAGACCTACCGGGCCTATTCCGGCAAGGTTGGCGGCACCAACCTCACGGTGGCGCTGGGTGTTTCGCAGACCGAGGCGCTGGAAGACATCATGTTCAATGGCTTTGGCTGGGCAATGGTGATCGCCGCTGGACTGGCCATCACCGGCGGGGCACTGCTGGCGACGCGCGTGCAGCGCAGGCTTGATGCCATCGCCCAGACCATGGGTGATGTCTCGCAAGGCCGTCTCGATGCGCGCATACCTTTGATCGGCAACGGTGACGACATCGATGGCGTGTCGGCGCAGGTCAATGCCGCCCTCGGTCGCCTTTCGGCGCTGGTCGAGGGCATGCGGCAAGTCTCGAGTGACATCGCGCACGACCTGAAAACGCCACTGAACCGCCTGCAGCTGATCCTCCACGAAGCTGGCGATAGAGCCGCCGCCGGCAAGGATGTGGCGCACGAGATCGCCGAGGCCAGCAGCGAGAGCACACAGATCAACGAAACATTTGCGGCCCTGCTGCGCATCGCGCAAATTGAAGCGGGGGCTCGAAAGGCGCGCTTCGTCAGTCTCGACTTGGCCACTGTGCTTGAAACCATTTCCGAGATCTATGCCGGTGTGGCGGAAGACTCTGGAATGAAACTCGTGTCCAGCATTTCACTACAATCGGCTGGCGCACGGATCCACGGCGATGCGGAACTCCTGACCCAGATGTTCGCCAATCTGGTGGAAAATTCCATCCGGCACTGTCCGCATGGCACGACCATCGAACTGGCGCTGGATGGGGCTGGCGATCGGGTGATCGCGCGTGTCATTGACAATGGGCCGGGAATTCCCGAGGACGAGCACGAAAAAGTCTTCCAAAGGCTCTACCGTCTGGACAAGAGCCGCACCACCCCCGGCAGCGGGCTTGGCCTCAGCCTCGTGCATGCCATTGCTGAGCTTCATGGCGCAGCGATCCGGCTTGAGGATGGCGGGCCAGGCCTCGTAGTCATCGTCGATTTCCCGGCAGCTTCCGCATGATCGGTGGCGGAGGAATAGGCATCAACGGATGATCGCCGGAAATCTGCACGATTGAATTCGGTTGCTGTGAAGAACAGGGTTCTCTGGCCGTGAGCTGGCCTGTGCACTCGCTACGCATTCACCCTTGACTTGTAGCTCACATGAGTAGCCGCGCTCGTCCTGGAGCCGCGAAAGTGGTCAGCAGGCATGAGCTTCGGCTGTGTTCCTGGACAAGCAAAAAATGTGACGCCAGGCCGCAAGCTGCAAGATCCCATGAGGCGCTTGGAAAGGGCATTACGTTACAAATTTGTAAGAGGAGCGCAAGGTGCATGTGCAATGGCGCTGCCAGCTTAGCGAAACAATCAGTGTCATTTTCCCATGCAAACGACGAAAGCTCCAAATGTCCTCTCCCATTGTGTCCATGAGGCACCTGACCAAAGTGTTCGATGGCATCACTGTCGTCCGCGACCTATCGTTGGAAATTGCCAAGGGTGAGGTCTTCGGTTTCTTGGGTCACAACGGCGCCGGAAAGACCACGACTATCCAGATGCTGACCACGCTGACACGTCCGACCTTGGGAACCGCAGTGGTGGCAAATCATGATATTTGCGCTGACCCATTGGCAGTACGCCGCGCAATTGGATACGTGCCGGAGAATGTCCGTCTCTACGACACCCTGACAGTCTCCGAAAATCTGCTGTTCTTCGCCCGCCTTTCTGGTGTTGCAGATCCGCGGGGCCGGGTGAGCGAAGTGCTCGGCCTTCTTGATTGTGGTGCCCTTGCCGACCGCCGTGTGGGGGAATTCTCCAAGGGCATGCGCCAGCGCATTGGTCTCGCACAGGCCATCCTTCATCAACCGGCCGTGCTCTTCCTCGACGAACCCACATCAGGCCTTGATCCGATGGGCATCAAGATGCTGCGCGACCTGATCCTGCGGCTGAATGCCGAGTTCGGCATGACGATCTTCATGAACACCCATCTGATTTCCGAGATTGCCAAGACCTGCACCAGCATTGCCGTGTTGAGCCACGGCAGGCTGGTCTTTCATGACCGGATCGATGCAGTGACTGATCGTTATGGGGACGACGTTGCGCTTGAGGAGCTTTACCTTTCGCTGACACCGGTTGGCCGCCTCGCAGAGGTAGCATGATGGCACAGACGATGCCGACAGCGCGGCTCATCGCCGGATTCTCATCTCGCTTCATGCTGCGTGAGCGGACTGTTGCCCTTCTCGCCGCATTGTTCGTGGCGCTGGTGCTGATCTCGGCCTGGCTTGGCTGGCAGGCAACGGAAACGGTGAACCGCATCTATCTGGATGCTGCGTCGTTTCTACGATCATCAGGCCAGCCCGTTCCGACCAATCCCGTCCTCGACATCTCGCCGCTTTCGCTATTGCGGAACATGGCCGTCTATGTGGCGCTGATCGGTGCTCTGTCGGCGATTGTCATCGGCAATCGCCTGGTAGGACTTGACCGCAAGGCCGGTGTGTTGCCGCTGATCGGCGTCCGTCCGCTGGGCCGGGCAAGCTACGCAGCAGGCAAGATCGCTGCCCTGCTGGCCCTGATTGTGCTTCTGGCGATGATTTCAGGAGCAATTGCGGCGGTCACGCTTCTGCTTCTTCCTGTCGTCGCCTTGAGTGGAAGCCAATGGGTGCAGCTATTGGGCTTCATCGTCGTGTCGGCGCTTTACATGGGGATCTTCGGACTGGTTGGCCTCGCTGCAGGCGCCTACGCGCGCTCGGAGACCGTCGGGCTTCTGCTTCCGGTCACGCTCTGGCTGACGCTGACATTTGTCTTTCCGCAACTGACTGCCAACTTGAACCCGACTGCGGCGATCAATCCGATCTCGGCCCTGGCGGCACCACCCGATGTCCAATTCTTCAATTGGACCGGGGTGCTCCTCGGGCCATTTTCACTGGCTGATTCCTACAAGTTCACCGCAGCGGCGCTCCTGGACTATCTGCCACAGGGCATCGCTTCACCCAGTCCTGTCCCGCCTGTGGCTGATTTGATCCTGGCGGGGGGATTGGCTGCAATCTTCGCCTGGCGAGCCCTGACCCACCTTCCGATGGTGCTGGGAGACTATGATGTCTGATGCTTTCCCGGGAATAGATGTGCGGGCACCACATCCAGTTCGCACCATCGCCGCCAAGGATATCCGCGATGCGCTCCGCGACCGCTTCATCCTGATTGTCACCGGATTTCTCAGCCTGGCTGCGGTGGTGGCCCTCTTGACCGGGGCAATCGCCCTGCGCGGCGACGTCGCAACCTATGAGGCAGCGAAGGCCGTGCTGCTGTCGATTGGCAAATCCGCGGACAGCATCAGGGCGCCTGAATTCTACCCGCTGCGGCTCTTGCGCGGTGCCGTCGAGCAGATCGAGATCACCGGGGCAGCCATTGCCATGCTGATCGGTTTCCGTTCAGCCAGCAGCGAACGCGGCCGGCAGACACTTGCGTTGCTGTTCACGCGCCCTATCCATCACTGGCAGTTCGTCGCTGGCAAGGTGATGGCGGGCATCTGCCTGCTGGCGGGTGGCCTGACGTTGACACTGGGCGCGCTCGCCTTGCTCCTGCACCTGGTGTCCGGCATCGGCTTGAGCGCAGATGACCTGTTGCGCATCGTCATGCTCTGGGCCTTGACCGTCGCCTACACAGCTTGCTTTTTTCTGCTGAGCTTCCTCCTCGCTCTTCACATGAAGCAGCCCAGCCACGCCCTTCTCATGGCCTTTTCAGTCTGGCTCGTGCTCGTTCTGATCGCTCCGCAGGTCGGCGACACCCTGGACCCTGACAATCAGGTGGCGGGAGGCGTGTTCAGGCAATTGAATATCTCGAAGCCGGACCAGACCGAAATCATGAAGGGCTATGCAATGTTCGAGACGCTGCGTGACGGCATCGAGCAGGCTTCTGTCACCAAGCACTTTGAGCGGTTTTCCTTTGCCATCCTGGGCATCAAACCGATCTACGCCGACGCGCCGCTGCGGCCAGTCCTCGTTGAAATGCTGGGCAACCTTGGTTGGATTCTCCTCACCGCCCTTGGTCTTGGCGCGCTGGCACTGCTCCTTCCCCTCAAGCCAGACCGGCTTGTCAAAACCTGAAACTGCAAGGAACTCATGAAATGTCCCTGAAAAAAAATCTCTGCTCTCTCGCCTTGGTCTCTGTCTTCGGACTGGCGTTGACCCATCAGGTTTCAGCACAAAGTGCTGCCGACAGCGATGGCGACGGAGTGCCGGATTCTGCCGAAGTACTGCTTGGAACGGACCCGCTGGTCGCCGACACCGATGGCGACGGGCAAAACGACAGGATTGATGGCGATCCAGCCTGCATGCCCAATCCAATCGACATGAGCGGCGGCCCGGCACCGTTCGCGATCAAGGAGGCATTGGTTGAAAACAACTATGACTATGCCGCGAAGAAGGACGCGCCCGATCATCTTGAATTGCTTGTCGCGAATTCAGGTCACTCGGACCTGTCGGATTTCTCGATCTATTATACGATCAAGGATACCGACAGTGGCAAGATTGAAGGAATTTTCCGCAAGCTCGATGGCTTCTCAGTTCCGGCTGGCGGCGAGGCGCGCATCCACTTCGTTGAGGGTGTTGTCGCCGGGCATTTCCGTGCCAACCCGAATTCGATCTACATTACCAGCAATGCCGCCAAGATCTTCACGGTGGTTCTGAAGTCTGGCGACTCTGCACCCGTCACCGCCGAAATCTCGAAGGACAAGGGTGGGGCTGAAACTGCCGATTGAGTGGATCGCCTTTGATCTCGCGCAGGGTGTTCGTTACTGCTGCAAAACAACTGGATACATCCCGTTTATAGCGGGCCACCCTGTGGACCTTCTGCATCCATCTCCTTGTTTGACAACGGATGTCGCCGGAAACCTTCGTCGCTGCTGTTGGTTCCAAAGTGGCGGAAAGGGAGGGATTCGA
>CAZUKI010000137.1:1830-7539 GCA_964620785.1 uncultured Aestuariivirga sp. | reverse complement strand
TTGATGATCGTCAAGCGCGTCGAGGCGCTGTCGCAGTTCCTTGAGACCGATGACGGCAAGAACCTGCTGGCTGGCGTCAAGCGGGCCGTCAACATCCTGAAGATTGAGGAGAAGAAGGACGGCAAGACCTACAACGAGGCCATCATTCCGGCGCAGCTTGTGAAGCGGGCCGAGAACGAACTGAACTCGGCCGTCACGGTTGCCATGGGCCAGGTGAAGAAGGCCGTCGATCATGAGGATTTCGAGGGTGCCCTTGCGGCAATTGCAAAGCTTCGCCCCCATGTTGATTCCTTCTTCGAGACGGTCGTGGTCAACGAAAAGAACGAAAGTTTCCGCTCAAACCGCCTCAATCTCCTCAACCGCATCCGCGAAGTGACGGCGGCCATCGCTGACTTTTCCCGCATCGAAGGCTGAGACCGGGATCGCGAACTGCCTCGCCCACAACCTTTGGGGTGCTGGAAATTTCCCCCGGGCTGTGATTGTTTACTGTCAGGAAACGGGAGCAGGCTGTGCTGAAAAAGGGCTTCAAGAACGAGGAAGAGGCCTTCCAGAATCCGCACCAGTCGGGTGTCACCTCGGCGCGCCATCTTGAGGAGGCGATTGGCCGTGAGGTCAGGAGTTACCGGGAAAAGCTGCACCTGACGATTTCAGAGGTGGCGAAGGCCGCCGGCATGTCGGCGGGAATGCTGTCGAAGATCGAGAACGGGGCCACTTCGCCGTCGCTCTCCACGCTGCAGGCCCTGAGCAAGGCATTGCAGATTCCATTTACCTTCCTGTTCAAGGGATATGAGGAATTCCGGGCCGCCACCTTCGTGAAGGCGGGCCAGGGCCTGACGATCGAGCGGCGCGGCACGCGGGCCGGGCACCAATACCAGCTTCTCGGGCACAGCCCGCACGGGCCGGTGATGGTCGAGCCCTACATGATCACCCTCACCAAGGAGACCGACACCTTCCCGACCTTCCAGCATCCGGGAATGGAGTTCATCTATATGCTGGAGGGAAACGTGGTCTATCGCCATGGCGAGAAGACTTACGACATGCACCCCGGCGATGCCCTGTTCTTTGATGCCGAGGCTCCGCATGGACCCGAGGAGATGCGGCTGCTTCCGGCGCGCTATCTCTCCATCATCAGCTATCGAAGGGACGAATAGCTGTTCCCCACAGGAAAATTTAGTTCCTGACAGTTGACCAAGCTTTTTGGCCTGATATGCTCAGCGAAACACGAGAGGTGCAACATGTGTGGCATTGTCGGACTTTATGTAAAGAACCCGAAGCTCAAGACGAAGCTGGGAAAGATCTTCCGTCCCATGCTGATCGAGATGACCAACCGTGGCCCGGACTCTACGGGTGTCGCGATCTATCGCAATCCGGCAAAGAAAAACGAGATCAAGTTCACGCTCGCCCACAATGATGCGAGCTACGACTGGAAGAAGATCGATGTCGGCCTCGAAAAGGCGCTCCGGTGCGAGTGCAAGATCTCGAAGATCGGCAATCACTGCATCTTGGTCACCACCGGCAAGGAAAAGGCGGTCACCGACTGGCTGCGCAAGAACCACCCCGAAGTGCGCGTGGTGGGTTCCGGCCACACTCTCGAAATCTTCAAGGAGACCGGGCTTCCAGCCGAGGTCTATGACAAGTTCAACCTCGATGAGGCGCAAGGCACGCACATCATCGGCCACACCCGCATGGCCACGGAAAGTGCCGTGACGACGGCGGGATCACATCCCTTCGCAACTGGTGCTGACCTCTGCCTTGTGCATAACGGTTCGCTCTCCAATCACAACCGACTGCGCGAAAACCTGCGGCGCGAGGGCATGGAGTTCCAGACCGAGAACGACACGGAAGTCGCCGCCGCCTACATGACGCTGAAGCTGCGGCAGGGTGCTACACTCAAGGAAACCCTGCAGGACTCGCTGCGTGATCTCGACGGCTTTTACACCTTCCTTGTCGGCACCCATGACGGATTTGCTGTGGTGCGCGATCCCATCGCCTGCAAGCACGCGGTGATCGCCGAGAACGACGACTATGTGGCAATGGCAACGGAGTATCGCGCCATCGCGCATCTTCCGGGTGCCGACAAAGCCAAGATTTGGGAGCCTGAACCTGTGAAGATCTATACCTGGGGCGGTAAGGCATGAGCTCTGCAGCCAGCGAACTGGACCTCAAGAAACTCGGGGTCCGCGGCATCAACGAAGCGTTGCAGAAACTGCCGAAGAACACCAACCAGCGCCATTGGCTGGTGAAGAACCCGATGGGCCAGCATGCCATCGCGGTCGGCATCGACGGGCCATTCTCCATCGATGTCCAGGGCCATGTCGGCTTCTATTGCGGCGGCATGAACAAGGAGAGCGAGATCATCATTCGTGGCCATGCCGGTGTCGGCGTTGCCGAGAACATGATGTCGGGCGTCATCTGGGTGAAGGGCAACGCCTCTGAATCGGCAGGCGCCACCGGCAACGGCGGGCTGCTCATCATCGATGGCGATGCCTCCTCGCGCTGCGGCATTTCCATGAAGGGCATCGACATCGTGGTCGGCGGATCGGTCGGGCACATGTCGGCATTCATGGCCCAGCGCGGCAACCTCGTGGTTTGCGGCGATGCCGGCGAGGCACTGGGCGATTCCATCTACGAGGCGCGCCTCTATGTGAAGGGCAAGGTCGCCAACCTCGGTGCCGACTGCATCGAGAAGGACATGCGCGCCGAACACCTCGAAGACCTGGCAAAACTTCTCGAAAAGGCACAGCGGAAAGAGCGGCCGCAGGATTTCCGGCGCTATGGTTCAGCCCGCAAGCTCTACAACTTCAACGTCGATCATGCGGACGCATACTGATGGATAGCAACACTCCTCGCACAATTCCCCGCAAGTCGCACACCTTTGACGACTACACGCTGTCGGAAATCCGCCGCGCGGCGCAGACCGGCATCTATGACATCCGTGGCGCCGGCGCCAAGCGCAAGGTCCCGCATTTCGACGACCTGCTGTTCCTCGGCGCCTCGATCTCGCGCTATCCGCTGGAAGGTTACCGTGAGAAATGCGGCACCGACGTGGTGCTCGGCACGCGCTTTGCCAAGAAGCCCATTGAACTCAAGATTCCGATCACCATCGCTGGCATGAGTTTCGGCTCGCTCTCCGCCAATGCCAAGGAAGCGCTTGGCCGTGGCGCATCGGCCGCCGGCACCTCGACGACGACAGGCGATGGCGGCATGACGCCCGAAGAGCGCGGCCAGTCGCGCCACCTTGTCTATCAGTATCTGCCATCGCGCTACGGCATGAACCCCGATGACCTGCGCAAGGCCGATGCCATTGAAGTGGTGATCGGGCAGGGAGCCAAGCCCGGCGGCGGCGGCATGCTGCTGGGCCAGAAGATTTCTGACCGCGTGGCCCAGATGCGCTGCCTGCCCAAGGGCATCGACCAGCGCTCGGCCTGCCGCCATCCGGACTGGACGGGGCCTGATGACCTCGAGATCAAGATCCAAGAGCTGCGTGAAATCACCGCCTGGGAAAAACCGATCTATGTGAAGATCGGCGGCGCCCGGCCCTATTATGACGTGGCGCTGGCCGTGAAGGCAGGTGCCGATGTCGTGGTGGTTGACGGCATGCAGGGCGGCACCGCCGCAACGCAGGAAGTCTTCATCGAGCATGTCGGCATGCCGACACTGGCTTGCATCCGGCCTGCAGTGCGGGCCCTGCAGGAACTTGGCATGCACCGCAAGGTGCAGCTCATCGTCTCGGGCGGCATCCGGAATGGCGCCGATGTGGCCAAGGCCCTGGCGCTCGGCGCCGATGCCGTGGCAATCGGAACTGCGGCGCTGGTGGCGCTGGGCGACAACGACCCCCACTACGAAGCCGAATACCAGAAGCTTGGCACCACCGCTGGCGCCTATGACGACTGGCATGAAGGCCGCGACCCGGCCGGCATCACCACGCAGGACCCGGAACTGTCCAAGCGGCTTGATCCGGTGAAGGCTGGCCGCAGGCTCACCAACTACCTCAAGGTGATGACGCTGGAGGCGCAGACGATTGCCCGCGCCAACGGCAAGAGCCATGTTCACAATCTTGAACCCGAAGATCTCGTGGCACTGACCATCGAGGCGGCGGCGATGGCACAAGTGCCGCTCGCCGGCACGGGCTGGATTCCGGGAAAGACGACTTTCTAACCAAAACAAGAAACGCTGCTGGGAGGCGCGCAATGGCCATCGACCTTGAGAAACATGCCAGGAAGAACGGCATAAAATTCTTCCTGTTCAACTTCACCGATCTGTTCGGCACCCAACGCGCCAAGCTGGTGCCGACCGAGATGGTGAACAGGATGCAGAAGGCGGGTGCCGGCTTTGCCGGTTTTGCCACCTGGCTCGATCAGACACCGGCCCATCCCGACATCCTTGTCATGCCCGACCCGGACTCGATCATCCAGTTGCCGTGGAAGCCTGAAGTGGCGTGGATGGCGGGCGATCCGTGGATGTCGGGAAAGCCGCTCGAACAGGCTCCGCGCCTTGCACTCAAGCGTGGCATAGAGGTTGCGGCCAAGAAGGACATGAAGCTGATGGCCGGTTGCGAACCGGAGTTCCATCTCATCAACAGCGACGGTTCAGCACCGTCAGACCCGCGCGATACGCAGGAAAAGCCCTGCTACGACCAGGCCGCCATCATGCGCCGCCTTGAAGTCATCGCCGAAATCTGCGCGACCATGACGAGCCTTGGCTGGGGCCCCTACCAGAACGACCACGAGGATGCGAACGGACAGTTCGAGATCAACTGGAACTTCAATGACGCGCTGACGACGGCGGACCAGCTTTCGTTTTTCAAGTTCATGGTGAAGTCGATTGCCGAGAAGCATGGCTATCGCGCCACCTTTATGCCCAAGCCCTTCATCAACCTGACCGGCAATGGTTGCCATGCCCATCTTTCGATGTGGGATGCGGCTGGCAAGAAGAACCTGTTCTCGGATGACAGCGACAAGGAAGGCATGGGCCTCTCGCAGCTTGCCTATAATTTCATGGGCGGCCTCATCAGCCACGCCGACTCGCTGGTGGCGCTGACCAATCCGACCGTCAATTCCTACAAGCGCATCAATGCCCCGCGGACTTTGTCCGGTGCCACCTGGTCGCCCAATACGGTGACCTTCGGCGGCAACAACCGCACGCATATGGTGCGCATCCCCGACGCCGGGCGCTGCGAGTTCCGCCTGCCCGACAATGCCGCCAATCCCTACCTCATGCTGGCGGGCATCCTCGCCGCCGGCATGGACGGCATCGAGCGCAAGCTGTCGCCGGGCAAGCGCCTGGACATCGACATGTATGCCCAGGGCAATTCGGTGAAGGATGCCAAGAAGCTGCCGCTCAACCTGCTTGATGCGCTGCGCAACCTCGAAAAGAACGATTATCTGCGCAAGGCCATCGGCGAAGAGGTGATGGCGGGCTATCTCAAGCTCAAGCACAATGAGTGGAACCAGTATTGCCGTCACCTGACGCAATGGGAGCGCGACACGACGCTGGACTGCTAGTGAAGTATTCGGTCTTCTCACTTCTCAGGAATGCGCTGTCGGGCCACAAGAACTGGGCGCCCGCCTGGCGCGATCCTGTCCCAAAGCCTGCCTATGACATCGTGATCGTGGGCGGCGGCGGGCATGGCCTTGCCACCGCCTATTATCTGGCCAAGGAGTTCGGCCTTTCCAACATCGCGGTGTTGGAGAAGGGCTGGCTGGGGTC
>CAZUKI010000137.1:0-1730 GCA_964620785.1 uncultured Aestuariivirga sp. | reverse complement strand
AAGGGCGGTCTGTTGCAGCGGCGTGGCGGCACGGTGCGCCACGACGCGGTGGCCTGGGGCTTTGCGCGCGGCGCCGATATGCGCGGCGTTGATATCATCCAGCATTGCGAGGTGAAGGGCATCCGCATCGTCAAGGGGCAGGTCACGGGTGTTGAAACATCGCGCGGCTTCATCGGCTGCAAGAAACTGGCGCTCGCCACGGCAGGCAACTCGTCGGAAACGGCGGCGATGGCGGGGCTGAAGCTTCCCATCGAAAGCCATGTGCTGCAGGCCTTTGTCTCGGAAGGGTTGAAACCCTTCATCGATGGCGTGGTGACCTTTGGCGCCGGCCATTTCTATGTGTCGCAGTCCGACAAGGGCGGGCTTGTCTTCGGTGGCGACCTTGACGGCTACAACTCCTATGCGCGGCGCGGCAACCTGCCGATGGTCGAGCATGTGATCGAAGCTGGCGTTGCGATGATCCCGGCCCTGTCGCGGGTGCGCGTGTTGCGCTCCTGGGGCGGCATCATGGACATGTCGATGGACGGGTCGCCGATCATCGACCGGATGCCGGTTGGCGGTCTCTATCTCAATGCCGGCTGGTGCTATGGCGGCTTCAAGGCAACTCCGGCCTCGGGCTTCTGCTTTGCCCATCTGCTGGCGAAGGATGCACCACAGGAAACGGCCACGGCCTACAGGCTGGACCGCTTCCGCCGCGGCTACATGATCGACGAGAAGGGGCAGGGTGCAACACCCAACCTGCATTGATGGCCGAGATGAACCATGCACCTTCTTTCCTCACCCTGAGGTGCCCGGCAAAGCCGGGCCTCGAAGGGTGGTTGTGCCCCAACGTGTTCCATGCTTCGCGGCGTACCTTGCACGCGCCTCTGTATGAGGGACGCAGGACATGCTGATCAAATGTCCCCATTGCGGTTCGCGCCCGGTCGAGGAGTTCACCTTCCTCGGCGATGCTAGGCCGCAGCGCCCATCGTCCAATGATCCGGCGACGATGGAGCAATGGTTCGACTATGTGTATCTGCGCGACAATCCGCGTGGAAAGTTCGATGAATATGTCCACCATTCCGGCGGCTGCCGGTCGTGGCTCGTGGTCACGCGCAACACCCAGAGCCATGAGATTTCCGGCACGGTGACGGCTCGCGACCATGCCGCTGGCCGCAACAAGGCGAAGCGCGCATGACCAGTTTTCGCCTGCCATCAGGTGGTCTCATCGACCGCAGCAAACCCCTCAACTTCACCTTTGATGGCGAGTCATTTCAAGGCTTTGCGGGCGATAGTTTAGCTTCTGCATTAATGGCGAACGGACGGCTGCTGATGGGCCGCTCCTTCAAGTATCACCGGCCGCGCGGGCCGGTCACGGCTGGTGCCGCCGAGCCCAACGCGCTGGTTGAACTGCGTTCAGGCGGGCGCAAGGAACCCAACACCCGGGCCACCATGGTCGAGCTTTACGAGGGACTTGAAGCCCGAAGCCAGAACCGCTGGCCGTCGCTCGCCTTCGATGTGGGTGCCGTCAACTCGCTTGCCGCCTCGGTCTTCGTTGCCGGTTTCTACTACAAGACCTTCATGTGGCCGAAGAGCTTCTGGGAGAAGATCTACGAGCCGCTGATCCGCCGTGCCGCGGGCCTCGGTGCAGCGTCACGCGAAGCGGACCCGGACCGCTATGAAAAGTCTTATGCCCACTGCGACCTGCTGGTGATCGGCTCGGGCCCGGCGGGCCTCATGGCAGCGCTCGC
>CAZUKI010000136.1:6033-7590 GCA_964620785.1 uncultured Aestuariivirga sp. | reverse complement strand
CCCTATTCCTGGCCGGACTTCCCATGACAGACATGTTTTCGCTTGCAGGGCGCGTGGCCCTCGTGACTGGTGCCTCGCGCGGTCTGGGGCTCGCGATGGCAAAGGCGCTTGCGGCGCATGGTGCCAAGGTCACGATCAATGCCCGCAATGTGACTGAGACGACTGCCGCCGCCGAGAAGATCGGCGTCGCGGCCCATTGCTGCGACATTGCGGATGCGGCGCAATCGGTCGCCATGCTGCGGGCGGTGCATGAGACGCACGGCCGCCTCGACATTCTCATCAACAATGCCGGCATCCAGCATCGCAAGCCGCTTGTGGAATGGCAGGACGAGGACTTCGAACGGGTTCTCGCCGTCAACCTGACAGCCTGTTTCCGGCTGGCCCGGGAGGCGGTCAAGCTGATGCTTCCCAATGGCTATGGACGGATCATCAATACGGGTTCGGTAGCGGCGATCCTCGCCCGGCCGACGATCCACGGATACACAGCGGCGAAGGCGGGACTCCACGGCCTGACGCGCTCCATGGCGGCGGAACTTGGCCGCACCGGCATTACTGTCAATGCCATCGCTCCCGGCTATTTTGCCACGGAACTCAACACAGCCCTTCTCGAGGACAAGGCCTTTACTTCCTGGGTCGAGAGCCGCACGCCGGCCGGGCGCTGGGCCAAGCCCGAAGAACTTGGGGGTGCAGCGGTCTTTCTCGCCTCGCAGGCGGGGGCCTATGTCAACGGCCATGTGCTGGCGGTTGATGGCGGGCTTTCCGTTTCCCTCTAAACCAAGAACCTCTGAGTTCGGCAATCGCGTCATTCTGGACCTATGATGGGTCCAGGTGGCAGACTATACGGCCCGCATCAGCCGTCTTTTGCCCAGGAGCCTACCCTATGAAAATGACCACCGAAGAAGCCTTCGTCAAAGTCCTTCAGATGCATGGCATCGCCCATGCCTTCGGGATCATCGGTTCGGCCTTCATGCCGATCTCGGACCTTTTCCCCAAGGCCGGCATCACGTTCTGGGACTGCGCCCATGAAGGTTCCGGCGGTATGATGGCCGACGGCTACACGCGCGCTTCCGGCAAGATGTCGATGATGATTGCCCAGAACGGCCCCGGTATCACCAATTTCGTGACGGCGGTGAAGACCGCCTACTGGAACCATTCGCCGCTGCTGCTGGTCACGCCGCAGGCGGCCAACCGGACGATCGGGCAGGGCGGTTTCCAGGAAGTGGAACAGATGGCCCTGTTCAAGGACATGGTGTGCTACCAGGAAGAAGTCAGGGATCCTTCGCGTGTGGCCGAGGTCCTCAACCGCGTCATCATGAACGCGAAGCGCCACTCGGCTCCGGCACAGATCAACATGCCGCGCGATTACTTCACGCATGTGGTCGATATCGAGCTTCCAGCCATCGTTGACTTCGAGCGCCCCACGGGCGGAGAGGACGCCATCGTCCAGGCCGCGAAACTCCTGAGCGAAGCCAAGTTCCCGGTGATCCTCAATGGTGCAGGCGTGGTGATCGGCGGTGCCATCCCCGCGTCCAAGGCGCTCGCTGAACGGCTCGATGC
>CAZUKI010000136.1:0-5933 GCA_964620785.1 uncultured Aestuariivirga sp. | reverse complement strand
GCGGAAGGCATTCTTGCCAAGCTTTCCCCGTCAGCCGGGGACAAGGGCCGCAAGGAACGGCGCGATCTCATTGCCACGACGAAGTCGCGCTGGGCGCAGCAGTTGTCCTCCATGGACCATGAGAATGATGATCCCGGCACGACCTGGAACGAGCGGGCGCGAAAGGCCAAACCGGACTGGATGAGCCCGCGCATGGCGTGGCGTGCCATCCAGTCGGCATTGCCGCGCAATGCCATCATCTCATCGGACATTGGCAACAACTGCGCCATCGGCAATGCCTATCCGACCTTTGACGAGGGCCGGAAATACCTGGCGCCGGGCCTTTTCGGGCCCTGCGGTTACGGGTTGCCGTCAATCGTCGGCGCGAAGATCGGTTGTCCGGATGTTCCGGTGGTGGGCTTCTCCGGCGATGGCGCCTTCGGCATCGCGGTTACGGAACTCACCGCCATCGGCCGCAAGGAATGGCCTGCCATCACCATGGTGGTGTTCCGCAACTATCAGTGGGGTGCCGAGAAGCGCAACTCGACGCTCTGGTATGATGACAATTTCGTGGGCACCGAGCTTGATACGGATGTGTCCTACGCCGGCATTGCAAAGGCCTGCGGCCTTCAGGGTGTCGTGGCGCGCACCATGGATGAGCTGACGGCGGCATTGCACAAGGCGGTCGACGACCAGATGAAGAACAGGAAGACCACCCTGATCGAGGCCCTGATCAACCAGGAACTCGGCGAACCCTTCCGGCGTGATGCCATGAAGAAGCCAGTGGCGGTTGCCGGTATCGATGCCAAGGACATGAAGCAGCAAGCCGCCGGCTAGCCTCGATGTTTTGACGCGCCGGCAAGGTGTTGGCGGCGCGCCGAAACGTCAGGCGAAAGTCCGTGTGCAGTCGGCCCCTTATGCCATTCTCTGCAGTCTTGGGGAGGTGCTGGGCGAGGCCTCTCATGAGTAGGCTCGGTGCCATTGATTGTTACCGTCCCGGTTTTGGGACGGGATCGGCGAGCTCGGCGCGCTGGTGCGGCCCGGGGGAAATATCGTATCATGAACCGGCATGTACATTCCTACCTATGGCAGACCACACCTCGACCACTACCTTGAGTTTTTGGTACGGAAGGCAATCATTGCCTCGATCATTCCGCTCAACAGGAAGGCATACTTCAGCAAGATTTCGGAACTTCCGGAGATCAAGGGACCTGCGCTTGTCGCGGGCAGTGCGCCCGAACCCACCATTCCACGGGGCGCGGACAACAGCTGGTTTCGTATCAGCGTCAACGCCTCGCAGGCCGTCTTTTCTGCCTTTGGTTTTGGAGAACCAAATCTCACGATCTTCCAGCCCAAGATCAAGTTCGAGGACGAAGGCCGCCAGGCCTATTGGCAGGTTCTCAAGGGCAGAGGCACCGGTCATCTGATCTTCAGCGTCAACAGAAGGAACGATGGAAGAATTGAAGAATTCCTGAAGTCAAAGGACTTTCACGCCGCGAAGATCACCTATCTCAGCGAGCGATTCAAGAATGCCATTGTCAGGGAAGTGGCGAAGCAGACCCTCATTACGCCGTACCGCTATGAACGCAGCGTCTCGAACGGATTGTTCAGTGTGTTCCTTGCGCTGAGACTTGGTGCCAATCCGGTGGTCATGACCGGATTTTCATTCTCGGACGGGTGGTTTCATAGCAAGGAAGTGGCAGCGCGCAGGAACCACCAGTGGATTGATCGGTATGCCTGCCAACGCTTTGTCGAATTGGGGCTGCCCGTCTATACTAGTGAGAGGGAATTTTCTGCTGCAACCGGCTTGCCGTTGTGGAAGGGAAATCCACGTTCGTTGTGAGGCTCGTGAGACATGATCGTAACATCACCCTGGCCATACATTCTTGTTGACGACTTTCTGACGCCCGACGACTTCGCCCGGCTGAGCGCCCACCCGGTGGCGCATGTCAAGGCAACGGAGCGTGAGTCACTGCTCAACAATCAGGTTCACGCCGATGGGCGCATCGTCGCCAATGACCTGTCGAAGGAGTTCATTGCAGCGTTGCATGAGCGTTATCATGAACGCTCGATGGAATGGCTGAAACAGCTGGCGCCAAAGAAGGTGCCACTTTACGAGTATGCCGATTATGAACTGGTCATTACCGGCTCCCAGTGCAAGTTCCCTATTCATGACGACACCTGGGACAAGCTCTTGAGCATTGTCGTCTACCTCGCGCCGGAAAAAAACGCGGGCACGATCGTCTATGACAACAGGAAGGGAAATAACCCAACTAACGTTGCGTGGAAGCAGAACCGCGCCCTGATCTTTTCAAGGCGTGAGGGCCGGACCTGGCATGGCTACAAGGGTGACGGCAGGAACAACAGGCTGGCCCTGGTCTATAATCTGATGACCAACGACATTCGCGGCGTCTACAAGGCGGAAGGCATCAGCTACACCATGACCCGGGCTCGCAAGCGGCTGGAGAGCCTTGCCAAGCTGGTGGGCCGCAAGAAGTACCGCCCGGCCTGATTCCGGGCTTCTTGCCACGTTCCCCGTTTTGCGCTGACATGTGCAAAAATGGGGGTGAGCGTAATGGGGAAACGCAGCGCGAAGGTGAAGCTCAGGGGCCTGTCGGATATCTATGCCTTCTTCCGGCAAAACAGGACACCAATCACCTTCCTGTCGCCTACGCCTTACAACATCCTGGGGCTCGGCCGCTGGATCAACAATTTCGACTACATCAACTTTTTCGACAGTTTCGACGGCACGCATCCCAAGATCTTCGTGCCGCGCGAACATGGGCCGCATGAATTCCGGTCCATCGAGGACGTCAACAACTATCTCCTGCGCCACAAGGATGTGCGGGCGAGGCTCAAGGAACGGGGACCGGGCTACTTGCTTCTCGTGATGTTCGACGAGGAGACCGAAGCACTTGCCAAGGAACTGGGGCAGAAGATCGCCCTTCCTCCGGCCAAGCTGCGCAAGCACATTGACTCGAAGATCACCACCACCAAACTGGGCAACGAAGCCGGAATCAAGAGCGCGCCGAATGCCATGGGAAGGGCCAGGTCCTTTGAGGCCCTCATGGCGCTGGCGGCAAAGGCGAAGCTTGGCAGCGATCTTGTGGTGCAGACACCCTATGGTGATTCAGGCCGCACAACCTTCTTCATCAAGTCGGAGGACGACTGGGCCAAGAACGCCGAACACCTTGTGGACGAGCAGCTCAAGGTCATGCGCCGCATCAACCATCTGCCGGGCACGGTGGAGGCAGTGGCCACGCGGCACGGCACGCTGGTGGGCCCCTTGCAGACGGACATCACCGGCTTTGCCGAAGTGACGCCCTACAAGGGTGGCTGGTGCGGCAATGATGTCTTTCATGATGGCCTCGAGAAAGAGCGCAAGGCGGTGCAGCGCATGGCCCAGAAACTGGGCGACCGGCTCTACAAGGCTGGCTACCACGGTGCCTTCTGCATGGATTTCCTCATCGATACCGACACGCGTGAGGTCTATCTGGGAGAAATCAATCCGCGGGTCTCGGGTGCTTCGCCCATGACCAACCTCATTTCCTCAACCTATGGCGGCTGCCCCATCTACCTGTTTCACATGCTTGAGTTCATGGGCGTGGACTGGGAGGTGGATCTTGCCAAGGTGCAGAGCCGCTGGAGCGAGTTCGACAACTGGAGCCAACTCATCCTCAAATATCCCGTGGACCAGGTGGAGATGATCAGCAAGGCGCCGGCCTCCGGCATCTGGCGCATGGACGACAAGGGCAACATCAAGTTGACGCGCAAATCGATCGACTGGTTCCTGGTGTCAGGCGAAGAAGAAGCCTTCTATCTCCGCGTCTATACCGCCGGCGATTACCGCTATCACGGTGCCGACATGGGCATCATCGTGTCGCGCGGGCGTTTCCAGACGGACGACCGGAAGCTGACTGACCGCGCCAAGGCGTGGGTTGCTGCCATTCATCGGGAGTTTGAAGCCATTCCTGTGACAGGCCCGTCGGCGCCAGTGCCGCCGCCTGCGCATGATGCAAGCAAGATGTTCTGAAATCGCCCAATGGCGGGAAAGGAGTGAATTGCCATGACCAATACTCTCCAGCGCCTGACCATCAGCCAGTTTGCCAAATCGATCGGCAACTTGAGGTCCATCATGGACAAGGCGGCCGCCCACGAAGGTCCCGAAGGCACGGCGGCATTGCTGCAGGCGCGGCTTCATCCCACCATGTTCACATTGCTGCAGCAGATCCAGTATGTCTGCTACCTCGCCGTGGATCTCGGACAGCATTTCACCTCGGCGCCGCCGCCAAGGGTTGGCTATGATGAGGAAAGCTGGTCGCAGCTCGAGGAAAGCCTTGAGGCAACGGTTGCCTATCTTTCGTCGATCAGCGCGGCTGACGTGGAGCGCAACGCCAACAAGAGCGTGCCGACCTTCATGGACGATACTGTCAAGATGAACGTGGTGGATTACGCGGCGCGTGTCTCACTGCCGGACTTCTATTTCCACATGACGGTTGCCTACGCCATCCTGCGGCACGCAGGCGTGCCCTTGGGCAAGGCAGACTTCCTTGGAAAGCTTGAGAGCTAGCCCGGCAGCTAGGCGATGAAGCTGCGGCGCACCGGCAATGTCCTGACATTGGCGGGTGGCGCGCCATCAGCGCGGCGCGGCGTGGCGATGGCACCGAGACTGTCGAGATAGCTGGTATCAAAGCCCTCGTTGTAAACGGGGAACTGGACGGGCCGGTCGCGGAAGCTCTTGGCCATCTGGCCAAGGCCGCGGATGCCGCGTTCGCGCGAGCGCCGTACCTGCTCGAAGTCCACCTCGATGGGAATGATCTGTTCCGAGTTGTCGCCCTGGTAGAGGGCGCGGCCCGCGGGATCAAACACGCAGGAGCGGCCGTTGCCGCCCGCTCCCAGGCCGTTCACGTCGAAGACATAGGCCTGCATCATGGACGAGGTTGCGTGGCTGATGGCGATGTCGACATCGCGGTCAATGGTGTGGGTCATCACCGGGTGGAGAATGACCTCGGCACCCATGGCCGTCACCTGCCGTGAAGTTTCCGGGAACCAGATGTCGTAGCAGTTGAGAACGGCGAAACGGCCGGCTTCAGGCACGTCGAAAACGCAGAACTCGGTGCCGGGCTGAACCCCCTGTTCGAGAGGTACGAAGGGAAACATCTTGCGGTAGCGGGCCACCACTTCGCCATCTGGCCCAATGACAGAGGTGGTGTTGTAGATGCCGCCTTCGCGGCGCTCATACATGGAACCATTGATCAGCCAGATGCGGTGGCGCCGGGCCATGTCCTGGAAAGCTGCCTCGGCGTTGCCGGGAAGGGGTTGGGCGTGCTGGAGCAGCGGCCCGAAGACCGCCAGTTCGGAAAACATCACCATCTGCACCCAGGGATAGAGGTGCATGGTCAGGTCTACCCGGTGGCGCATGGTCTCGATATTCGAGCCATGGGCGAGGTTCATCTGGATGCCGGCAATGGCAAAAGGCTGCATCTTGCTTCCAGCCCGCCTTGGCAGCGGGCCCTGTTGATCGAAGCGGCAGTTTAACCCACCGCCCTTAGCAAATGCAAACAGCGCCGGGGTGGTTCGCGGCGCTGTCTTAACTCATTGAAAACAATAGACTTACGCTGCTTCGTCGGCCGCTTCGTCCTCAGACTTGTCATTGGCAGCGCCACGCTTGGCGTTGCGTGCCAGATAATCTTCCAGTTCCTTGATGCACTGGTCTTCGTCAACCTTGCGGACGGCAGCCAGCTCGCGGGCAAAGCGGGCCAGGGCCTGTTCAAAAAGCTGACGCTCGGAATAGGACTGCTCGGGCTGGCGCTCGGAGCGGTAGAGGTCGCGGATCACCTCGGCCACCGAAATCATGTCGCCGGAATTGATCTTGGCATCATACTCCTGGGCGCGCCTTGACCACATGGTGCGCTTGATGCGGGCGCGGCCACGGATCACCTTCATGGCGGCCT
>CAZUKI010000135.1:0-7595 GCA_964620785.1 uncultured Aestuariivirga sp. | reverse complement strand
ACGCCGTCTTCGTGCGTAGCCCCCATGCCCATGCCGAAATCAAGTCGATCAACACCAAGAAGGCGGCCGGCATGCCCGGTGTCCTTGGGGTGTTCACCAGTGCGGAAGTCGCGGAAGACAAGATCGGCGGATGCATTTGCGGCTGGATGATCCATTCCCGCGATGGAAGCCCGATGAAGGCGGGTCCCCATCCCATTCTCGCTGTCGGCAAGGTGCGCTATGTCGGCGACCATGTCGCTGTGGTTGTCGCGGAAACCAAGGCGCAGGCCGCTGCAGCCGCCGCGGCGGTGAATGTGACCTACAATGTTCTTCCGCACAACGTGGATGCCGCGAAGGCGATGTCCACCAAGGCACAGGTTCACGACGTCTCCAAGAACAATAATGTTTTCAACTGGGGACTTGGAGACGAGGCGGCAACAAGCGCGGCTTTCAAGAATGCTGCGCATGTAACGACGCTCAACATCGTCAACAACCGGCTCATTCCAAATGCGATGGAGCCGCGGGCGGCGATTGGTTCCTTTGACTCAGGCGATGAGCACTACACGCTCTACACGACGAGCCAGAATCCACATGTGGCCCGCCTTGTGATTTCGGCGTTCCATGGTCTTTGCCCCGAGCACAAGCTGCGCGTCATCGCGCCAGACGTTGGTGGTGGCTTTGGTTCCAAGATCTTCATTTATGCCGAGGAAGTCGTTTGTCTGTGGGCATCGAAGCGGGTTGGTGGAAGGCCCGTGAAGTGGACGGCAGACCGCACTGAAAGTTTCCAGTCAGACGCCCATGGCCGCGATCACGTGACCAAGGCCGAACTGGCAACCGATGCGTCGGGCAAGATCACCGGGCTTCGTGTGCATACAATTGCTTCGCTCGGCGCTTACCTCTCGACGTTCTCAAGCTGCGTGCCGACCTACCTCTACGCCACGCTGCTGTCGGGCCAATACAACATCCCCAGCATCTATGCGGAGGTCGACGCCGTTTACACGAACACGTCGCCCGTCGATGCCTATCGTGGCGCTGGACGGCCAGAAGCCACCTATGTTGTGGAACGCTTGGTTGAAGCGGCAGCACGTGAATTGAAGATTGATCCGGCAGAGTTCCGCAGGCGCAACTTCGTCCAGACCTTCCCGCATCAGACACCCGTCATCATGTGCTACGATGCCGGCGACTACGGTGCGGCACTCGACAAGGCGCTCGAGCTTTCCGAGTACAAGGACATCAAGGCCCGCAAGGCCGAAGCGGCAAAGCGCGGCAAATTGCGTGGTATCGGTCTTTCCGCCTACATCGAAGCCTGTGGCATTGCGCCATCGGCGGCGGTTGGTTCCCTGGGGGCCGGAGTTGGACTGTGGGAATCCGCTGAAGTCCGCGTCAACCCGGTTGGTACGGTCGAGATCCTCACCGGTTCTCACAGCCACGGCCAGGGACACGAGACGACATTTGCCCAGCTCGTTTCCGACCGGCTCGGCATCGACATCAACAATGTCGCGGTTGTTCACGGTGATACGGACAAGGTGCAGTTCGGCATGGGCACTTACGGTTCGCGTTCAGGAGCCGTCGGCATGCATGCCCTGTCAAAGGCGCTGGATCGTGTGACGACCAAGGCCAAGACAGTTGCTGCGCACTGCATGGAAGCATCCGCTGACGACATCGAGTTCAAGGATGGCAGCTTCACCGTCAAGGGTACTGACAAGAAGATGGACTGGAGTGCTGTTGCCCTGCAGGCCTACGTTGCCCACAAGCCGGGCTTCGAGCCAGGCATCAAGGAGAGCGCGTTCCACGACCCTGCCAACTTCGTCTTTCCGGCAGGTGTTCATGTCTGCGAAGTGGATGTGGACATGGAAACGGGCTTCACCGAAGTGGTGCGCTATACCTGCGTTGATGACTTCGGCAATCTCATCAATCCGATGATCGTGGAAGGCCAGGTCCAGGGTGGCGTTGCACAGGGGATCGGCCAGGCGCTGCTGGAAGGCTGCGTCTATGATGAAGATTCGGGCCAGCTACTGACCGCATCCTACATGGACTATACGATGCCGAGGGCGCGGAACATGCCGTCTATAGGCGAGTTCAAGCTTGGTTTCACCTGCACGCCGTGCCCCACCAACCCGATGGGCATGAAAGGCTGCGGCGAAGCCGGAGCCATCGGCGCGCCGCCAGCGGTAATCAACGCCGTCACGGATGCCCTCGGCGTGGCAGACTTGCCAATGCCGGCCACGCCGCTTGTGGTGTGGGAAACATTGCAGTCTTTGCGCAAGGCAGCCGAGTAAGGTCAGGGAGAAATAATCATGGATAACTTCAATTATCATCGCCCTGCCACTGTCGCCGCGGCGGCGGCCTTGCTCAAGAAAGCCAAGGACGGCGTTTACCTTGCAGGCGGGCACACGCTTCTCCCGGTTATGAAACAGGGATTGCGCGCCCCAAAAGACGTGATTGACCTGACTGGCATCAAGACGCTCTCGGGCGTCAAGGTGTCAGGCGGCAACGTCGTCATCGGTGGTGCTACGACACATATGGATGTGGCAACTTCGGCAGCCGTCAAAAAGGCAATTCCGGCGCTTGCGGAACTTGCTGGCAAGATCGGTGGCGTTCATGTGCGCTACAAGGGCACCATCGGTGGTTCGATTGCCAACGCGGACCCAGCGGCGGATTACCCGTCAGCCTGTGTTGGCCTGGGTGCCACCATCATTACCAACCAGCGCAAGATCCCGGCTGACAAGTTCTTCACCGGCCTATTCCAGACGGCCCTGAAGAAGGGCGAAATTGTCACTGCGGTGAGCTTCCCCATTCCGAAGCGGGCGGCACACCAGAAATTTCCGAACCCGGCTTCACGGTTCGCGCTGACTGGCGTTTTCCTCTCGCAGGGAAAAGATGGAAAGGTCAGGGTGGGTGTGACGGGAGCAGGGCCTTCCGCTTTCCGGGTTGCAGACATGGAAGCGGCGCTTTCGAAGGATTTCAGCGAGAAGGCGATCGCTGGAATCAAGGTGCCGACACGTGGCCTCCTGAGTGACATGCACGCCTCGGCGGCTTATCGCGCCCACCTGATCGGTGTCATGGCACGCCGGGCCGTTGCGTCCGCAAAGTAGACATTGCAGACCCAAGTAACCATCATGGCCGGGATCGTCCCGGCCATGTCTTTTTGTTGTAGAACTGCAGGAAGCCATGGAACGCCCGTTACCGAAGTCAATTGACGAAACCGTTGAGCTTCTGAAGTCGGCCGGATACATCGCTGGCCGCGACCTTGGAACCGTGACGTTTCTCGCGCTCAAGATGGGGCGGCCGCTTTTCCTCGAGGGGGAAGCGGGGGTCGGCAAGACGGAGATCGCAAAAGTCCTCTCCAAGGCTCTGGGGCGCAATCTCATTCGGCTGCAATGCTACGAGGGGCTTGATGTCTCCTCGGCTGTCTATGAGTGGAATTACACGGCGCAGATGATTGAAATCCGCCTGGCGGAGTCTGCCGGTTCGCTTGATCGCGACCGGCTTGGCCACGATGTGTTTTCAGAGCGCTTCCTGATCAAGCGGCCACTTTTGCAGGCGCTTGAAGCAAAGGCTGGTGCCGCGCCGATCCTACTCATTGATGAGATCGACCGTACCGATGAAGCTTTTGAGGCCTATCTTCTCGAAGTGCTTTCAGATTTTCAGGTGACCATCCCGGAACTCGGAACTGTGAAGGCAAACGAGCCACCCATTGTCATCATCACCTCCAATCGCACACGCGAAGTCCATGACGCGCTGAAGCGGCGTTGCCTTTATCACTGGGTGGGCTATCCCGATGCGGCCCGCGAAGTGGCTATCATACGCGCCAAGCGGCCAGACGCACCGGCTGAACTTGCGAGAGAAGTCGTTGCCTTCGTACAGGCTCTGCGTGGCGGGGATATTTACAAGGCGCCGGGTGTGGCGGAAACGCTTGATTGGGTTTCAGCTCTTCATGAACTTGATTGCGTGACGCTCGATCCGCAAACGGTCAACGATACGCTGGGTGTGCTGCTCAAATACCAGGACGATATTTCACGGATGGAAGGGTCAGAGGCGAAGCGCATCCTGACGCAGATCAAAGACGAACTTCGCGCCATGGGAAGAAACTAAATGAAAAGGGCACCAAACATGCGTATCATGTCTGGTGCCCCTTTTTGCCCGAGCCCGATGTCCCCGTCAGGAAATAGTCTATCATGAAACTCGCGGCATGGTGCGTTCCCGTGTGCCTGGAGAGCCGTATTTCTACAGGAGTTGCAGTTATGCAACGGCAAGTGGCTGTGTCTTGCAAGCCTGCTGCACCACTCCGGGCATGCTATGATTGCACGCAATGACCGCCGGTAGCTCACCAAGTGGCAAACTTGCCTTTAACATCATGCATTTCGGCCGTGTGCTGCGAGAGGCAGGCATTCCGGTCGGGCCCGGGAGCGTCCTAGACGCGCTGGATGCCGCGCAGGCAGGACCGCTGACCCGCCGCGAAGATTTCTATTGGACTCTGCATGCGATTTTTGTGAAGCGGCGTGAGCACAAGGAATTGTTTGACCAGGCTTTTCACGTCTTCTGGAAAAAGCCGAAGATGCTCGAGCAACTCATGCAACTGATGTACACCCAGATTGCGCGAAAGCCGCATGAGAAGCAGAAGGACCCTGGATTCCGCCGGCTTGCGGAAGCGATGTTCCAGCCGCAGGACGCGCAGTCGCGGGTCCAGTCCAACAAGGATGGAGTGGAAGTCGAAGCGACCTTCACGGCTTCAACTGACGAAGTTTTGCGCGCCAAAGATTTCGAACAGATGACCGTGGCTGAGCAGGCCATTGCGAAAGATGCGCTGCGCCAAATCAAGGTCAGCCGCATTGACATGCTAACGCGCCGCTTCCGGTCATCGCATCGCGGGCACCGACTTGATTTCAGGCGCACCCTACGGAGAAGCCTCGGGTCTGGTGGACAACCGGTTGATCTCGCGCGCAAAGAGCCGCGCCGCCGCGAGCCGCCCCTGGTCGTGCTCTGCGATATTTCCGGCTCGTGCTCGAACTACAGCCGCATGTTCCTGCATTTCCTTCATGCGCTGACCAATGACCGGTCCCGGGTTCATATTTTCCTGTTTGGAACGCGACTTACCAACGTCACGCGTGAGATGCGCCGGCGCGACGTGGATGAGGCGATGGCAAAAGTTTCCGCGGCCGTGAAGGACTGGTCGGGGGGGACGAGAATTGGTTCAACGCTTCATGAGTTCAATTACAAGTGGGCAAGACGCGTGCTGGGTCAAGGGGCCCATGTTCTGCTGATGACAGACGGGCTTGACCGCGAAGATGTCGAGCAACTGTCGCTGGAGATGAAGCGCCTCAAGTTGTCGGCGCGGCGCATTGTCTGGCTTAACCCGCTTTTGCGCTATGAAGGTTTTCAGGCACGGGCAGCCGGGATCCGCGCCATCATGCCCCAGGTGGACGAATTCCGCCCCGTCCATTCGCTCAACAACCTTGCAGACCTGGCGCGGGCCCTTGCAATGCCCGTCTCGAATTCCCATGATCCAAGAAAGTGGATTTCAGAATGACAGCAGCACTGGACATTGCCCAAAACTGGCTCTCCGAAGGGCGCAAAATTGCCCTGGCGACGGTTGTGGAGACGTGGGGGTCGGCTCCCCAACCAGTTGGCAGCCAATTGGTTGTGGACGCTGACGGCAATTTCGAAGGGGCGGTTTCCGGGGGGTGCGTGGAGGGTGCGGTCATCACCGAAGCTCTCGACATTATCGGTACCGGTAAGCACAAAGTCCTGTCATTTGGTGTTGCTGACGAGACAGCCTGGAAAGTCGGGCTCGCATGTGGCGGCAAGATTCGCATTCTCGTGGAGGACGTTGGGTGAAACCCGAACTGCTTTCGCAGGTCATTGCTGCGCGCAATTCGCGGTCTGCCATTGCCACCATCACGCAGCTGTCGAGTGGTGCACAGCGGCTTGTGCGCATTGAGGACGTGAAGGACGATCCGCTGGCGGACATCCTCGAAAAGAACTTCAGATTTGATGCCTCGGGGATTGTGGCCACGAATGAGGGGGAAGTCTTCATTACAATTCACAATCCGAAGCTCCGCTTGATCATCGTTGGCGCGGTGCTGATTGCGCAGAGTGTCATTCCAATGGCTGCGGCCGCTGGATACGACATCACAGTGATTGATCCGCGCGGCGCGTTTGCGACCGGTGCGCGCTTTCCCGATGTGACGCTGCAAGCAGAGTGGCCTGACGAAGTGTTGCCCAAACTTGGACTTGATGCGCGAACGGCGCTCCTGGCGCTGACCCACGATCCAAAGATTGATGATCCGGCCTTGCAGATTGCCCTGAGGTCACAGGTTTTTTACATTGGTGCGCTGGGTTCCAAGAAGACGCAAGCATCACGCCGTGAGCGGCTGGCAAGCGCAGGATTCAGTGAGGTTGAGCTTTCGCGCATTCATGGGCCAATTGGCCTTCCCATTGGCGCGGTGGGGGCTCCTGAAATTGCCATTTCCATCATGGCGGAAATGACCAAGTGCCTGCGGTTGGGGTGAAGGCATGATCTTCGGTGCCATTCCATTGGACGGTGCTGCCGGCGCCATTCTCGCCCACGCGACCCGGCACAAGGATGGCGTTTTCAAGAAGGGGCGTGTGCTTTCGTCCGCCGATATTGATCTGTTGCGTGCCCAGGGCCATGTGAGTGTGGTCGCGGCAAGGCTCGAACCGACTGATGTTCCCGAGGACGAGGCTGCGCGCGTTGTGTCGAAAGCCAGCGGTGGACGCGGCGCAAAAGTGCAGGAGCCCTTTACTGGCCGTGCCAACATCCACGCGTCTGCAAAGGGTATCCTTGTTGTCGATGAAGGCCGGCTTTCTGCAATCAACAATCTCCATGAAAGCCTCACCATCGCGACGCTGCCGAATTTTACTCGCGTCGAGCCGCGGCAGATGGTGGCGACGATCAAAGTCATTCCGTTTGCGGTGCCCCGCGATGTCCTCGACAGGGCGCTTGCACTGTTGCGCGATGGACCAATACTGCATGTGTCTGAATTTCAAGCGAAACGCGTGGGTCTCATCATCACGCGGCTGCCGCAGACCAAAGCAAGCGTCATTGCAAAATCGGAAAGCGCAATCCGCGACAGGCTTCAGGCGATGGATGCGGTGCTTGGCCAGGTCACAATCTGCGATCACGACGCTACGGACGTGGCGGCTGCCATCACGGAGCAGATGCGTGCTGGCCTGGAGCCAGTGCTGATTTTCGGTGCATCGGCCATTGTTGACCGTGCCGATGTGATCCCCGCGGCCGTCGTGAAGGCGGGCGGTGAGGTTGTTCATTTTGGCATGCCGGTTGACCCGGGTAACCTCATGATGCTGGCGCGACATGGGGAAGTGCCTGTTGTCGGCATTCCATCCTGTGCGCGTTCGCCCAAGGTCAATGGCTTTGACTGGGTGCTGGAGCGACTGATTGCCGGCTTGCCGGTCACATCCTCTGATGTCATGGGAATGGGGGCAGGTGGGCTCCTTGCTGAAATTCCGTCGCGGCCGTCGCCGCGCGAAGCGAGAATTACCATTCCAAGCGCCCCCAGAATTGCCGCAGTCGTCCTCGCGGCGGGGCTGTCGTCGCGCATGGGCCATAACAAGCTTTTGGCAGACTTTCACGG
>CAZUKI010000134.1:6144-7603 GCA_964620785.1 uncultured Aestuariivirga sp. | reverse complement strand
CGCCTGCTCGTCGTGCCCGTCCTCAAGGGCAGCTTCATCTTTGCCGCCGACCTGATCCGCGCCATGCACCATGCCGGGCTTTCGCCGGAAGTCGACTTCATGATTCTGGCCAGCTACCGCGAGGGCACCCGCTCCTCTGGCAAGGTTGATGTGTTGCGCGACATCGAGAGCGACGTGAAGGGCCGCGATGTTCTCCTGGTCGATGACATCCTCGAGTCGGGCCGCACGCTCGCCTTTGCCAAGGACCTCATCAATGCCCGGGGTGCCAAGAGCGCCACAAGCTGCGTGCTCCTCCACAAGCCGGGCCATCTCGCCGCCGACATTGCCGGCGACCATGTCGGCTTTGAATGTCCCGATCTCTTTGTCGTCGGCTACGGCATGGACATGGCCCACCAGTTCCGTGAGCTGCCCTTCGTGGGCCATGTGGTGTCCGGCCCGAAGACCTGACGCGGCGCATGAGGCGCCGGCCTTGCCGTGCGGCTTCATCCGCTACCAGTCGGGATCGCGGCCTTCGAGATCGCCTTCGATGAACCTTTCCCTGTGGGGCCGCCGCGCCATGAACGGTTCGGCATAGGCGAGGCTTGCAGCCCTGCTGACTGTGTCGATCAGGGTGTTGAAAGAAGGGGTGATGCGGAATTTCGGCAGGTGGAAGCGTGGCAGGCTTGGCAGGCTTGGCACGTGAATGACAATCGGGGACTTGGCTGCGACTTGTGGCATGGCACGCTCCTCACTGCAGGCACACTTCACTGCAGGCACACTGGCAGGCACTGGCAGCAGCGTCCTTGGGGCGGGGCTGAAGAGTCCTGAAGAAAGCTGAAGTTCGCTTTCGCCCTTTGCCTGGGCTATCGTCCCTGAGCGAGGGTGGTCTCCGCATGGACCTGGACTTCGGCCAGTACCGTCTCAAGCGACAGGAGCGACTGCTCGCCGGTCCCCATGGTCCTGTCGATCTCTCGAGCCGCTCCTTCGACATCCTCGCCCTGCTCCTTGAGCGGCCCCATGAACTGGTTGGCAAGGCACAGCTGATGGACACAGTCTGGCCGGACCTCGTGGTCGAGGACAACACGCTGCAGGTCCATATTTCCGCCCTGAGGAAGGCCCTTGGCCCGGAGATGATCGTCACGGTGCAGGGCCGCGGCTACAAATATGCCGGTCCCCTGCCGACGCCCGCCGCAGGTGCCGGCACATCGACCGGCCACCATCCGACCTTCGAGGGCAAGCCGGTCATCGTCGTCCTGCCCTTCGAAAACCTCAGCGGTGATCCGAGCCAGCAGTATTTCAGCGATGGCATTGCCGGCGAGATCACCGACCGCTTGGCCCGCTTCCGCAAATTCGTGGTGATCGGCAAACATTCGTCGGCAGCGTTTCGCGGGGCAGCGCCCGATTTTCCAGCCATTCAGGAGAAGCTGCGCGCTGATTTCGTGGTGACTGGCAGCCTGCAGCGCTCCGCCGAGCGCATCCG
>CAZUKI010000134.1:3677-6044 GCA_964620785.1 uncultured Aestuariivirga sp. | reverse complement strand
CGGGATGAGACGGTGCGCGACCGCCTGCGCGCCGGATTGCAGATCGCCCTCGCCTTCTGAAACGCCTTAGCCCCAGGGGCCTTTCGCTTCGCGCGAGGTCCACGGCCCGCGCGGCGTTTCCGTGCTGCCGCTGCTGCCACCTTCGCCTGCCATCTGCTGCAGCGCTGCGATGCGGTTGGCGGTTGCCGGATGCGTCGAGAAGAGATTGTCCATGCGCTCACCCGACAGCGGGTTGATGATGAACAGGTGGGCCATGGCCGGATTGCGCTCGGCGGCCTCGTTGGGAATCTGATGCGCCGCCTGTTCGATGCGGGCCAGCGCCGAGGCGAGCGCCAGCGGCTTTCCGGAAATCTGCGCGCCCATCCGGTCGGCGGCATATTCGCGTGTGCGGCTGATCGCCATTTGCACGATCATGGCGCCGAGCGGCGCCAGCAGCATCATCAGCAGCGCTGCAAAGCCGCCCATCGGCGCATTGCGGTCACGCGGCATGAAGATCGAGAAATTGGCCAGCATCGAGATCGCCCCGGCAATCGTCGCGGTCAGCGCCATGATCAGCGTATCGCGGTTCTTCACATGCGCCAGTTCATGGGCCATGACGCCTTCGACTTCTTCCGTATCGAGATAGCGCAGAAGTCCCGTGGTGGCTGCCACCGCGGCATTTTCCGGGTTGCGACCCGTGGCGAAGGCATTGGGTTGCGGATTGTCGATGATATAGACCTTGGGCATCGGCAACCCGGCGTTCTGTGACAGCCGCTGCACCAGGGCATGAAGCTCCGGCGCTTCGCTCGCTCCCGCCTCGCGGGCCCCCGCCATGCGCAGCACCATCTTGTCGGCGTTCCAGTAGGCAAAGAGGTTTGTCGCAACCGCAAAGGCAAGCGCCATCAGCAGGCCCGTTTCGCGACCGATCAGATAGCCGAAGGCAAGAAAGAGGCCGGTGAGGCCCGCCATCAGCAGCCAGGTCTTGGCATAGTTCATCTGTTCTCTCCGCTGGCGCCACGCGCCCCCTGTTGCAGCATTCGAGGAAGGCAAAATTCTTCCCCGATACGCTTGAAAAGATGGTGGAGCGCAAGGCAAACTGCAAGGCGATGAAGAAACTTTCTCCCGAGGCGCGCCGCGCCCTTGCCGAGGCGGAGGCCCGCCGCGCCGCCAGCGAGGCCGCCGCAAAGGATACAACGCTCGCCCGCGAGTTGGGTGGCCGCGAAGGTCCCGAGCCGACACGCTACGGCGACTGGGAGAAGAAGGGCATCGCCTCGGATTTCTAGCGCCCCGGACAGTCCCGACTAAGCCATGGAAGATGAGGCGGCAGCCTCGAAGCCCAGCCGCGCCCTGACCTCGTCCGCCGAAACACCCTGCGCACGCAGTTCCGCAAGCGCAACACTGTGCGCACTCTTTGACAGTTTGCCGCCCGCTTCATCGAGGATCAGGTCGTGATGGTGATAATGCGGCGTCGGCAGGCCGAGTAGCCGTTGCAGTTGCGTGTGCAGCGGCGTCTGGGGTTCGATGTCGCGCCCGCGCACCACATGCGTGACGCCCTGCAACGCATCGTCGGTAACGACCGCGATGTGATAACTCGAACCCGTGCCGCGCCTGGCGATCACGGCGTCGCCCCACACCGCAGCATCTCCTTGCGTCTTGAGCCGCCAGCCGAACGGATCGCCGGCCTTCATGCGCGCTTCCGCGACGTTGCGCGCCAGCGCCCGGCAGGTTCCGCCATAATGCGGCTGGCCATCGGGATCTCGCGCTGCAAGTGTTGCCGCCGATTTCCGCGAACAGAAGCAGGGATAGATCGCCTCCATCTGCCACAGCCGTTGCAGGTTCTGCTCATAGTCGCTGAAGTGCTCGCTCTGGATGCGCACCGGTTCCTCGAAATCGATGCCGAGCCAGTCCATGTCCTCGAAGATGCCGGCAATGAAGGTCTGGCGGCTGCGCGTCACATCGGTGTCCTCGATGCGCAGCAGCAGCCTGCCATGCGCCGCACCCGCCATCTTTTCGTTGAGCAGTGCCGAAAAGGCATGGCCGAGATGCAACCGGCCATTGGGGCTCGGTGCGAAACGGAAAACGGCCCTGGCCTGTCCTGCTGGCACTGCTTGCATTCGCTCCATTCTCCTGCAACTCATGCCCCATGGCACAACTGCTGTCCACGCCGGCTCCATCAACCGTTCCCTTGAGCGAAGCCATGATCGCCAATGCCGTCGATCATCTCTGCGACCGGGAGAAGCGCTTTCGCGCCGTCGTTGACCAGCACGGCATGCCCTCGCTGCGCCAGGGCGAGCAGGGCTTCCAGGGCCTGCTGATGATCGTCACCGACCAGTTCCTGTCGCTGTCCGCGGCGCGCGCCATCTGGCTGCGTCTCGAAGCGCGCCTGTC
>CAZUKI010000134.1:0-3577 GCA_964620785.1 uncultured Aestuariivirga sp. | reverse complement strand
AACCGTCCCGATCCTGAAAGACTTGCAGGGCTAGCCCGCAAATGGCGCCCCTGGCGGGCCGTGGCGGCCCGCCTGCTGTGGAGCCATTATCGCGGCCTCAAGCGCCTCCCGCAGGCGCAATAGGCCTATTCACAGGCCCCTATTCACAGGTCTGTTGCAGAAGTTGTATAAAGCTCGGGAACGGAGACCTGATGTATCATTCGGCCCTCGCGCCAGAAGCCTGCCCCGCTCTCGTCCTCAATGCCGACTACCGGCCATTGAGCTACTATCCGCTGTCGCTGTGGAGCTGGCAGGACAGCCTCAAGGCGGTGTTCCTTGACCGTGTCAACATCGTCTCCGAATATGATCGCGTGGTGCGAAGCCCGACGACCGAGTTCCGCCTGCCCAGTGTCGTTTCCCTCAAGACCTATGTGAAGCCCTCGCGCCATCCCGCCTTCACGCGTTTCAACGTCTTCCTGCGCGACAAGTTCTCCTGCCAGTATTGCGGCGACCACAAGGACCTGACCTTCGATCATGTCGTGCCGCGCTCCAAGGGCGGCCAGACCACCTGGACCAATGTCGTCACCGCCTGCTCGCCTTGCAACCTCGCCAAGGGCGGGGCCATGCCCCATGAGGTGCGCATGTTCCCGCGCCAGAAGCCCTATTGCCCGACGGTGAACCAACTCCACGCCAATGGCAGGCTCTTTCCGCCCAACTACCTGCATGAAAGCTGGATGGACTATCTCTACTGGGATACCGAACTGGAGCCTTGACGGAGCAGGCGCGGAAAGCGCCCGCGTTATCTCTTGGAGACTTCAGGCCGCCTTGCGCAGCCCGCAGATCGCCAGGAGCAGCAACCCTGCCGAGATCACCGCGTTCCAGCCCGCAAGCGAAAGTCCGAGAATGCGGACGGCCGCTTCGGTGCACAACACCGCAGGCTTGCTGAGGTCGGGAAGACCGCCGCTGACAGCACCGCCGCCACAGGTTGCCGGACCTTCCCACCACTTCCATTCGACGCCGGAGTGATAGACGCCGAACACCGCATTGGCGGCAAGGATCACGGCGAGCAGCACAAGGCCGGGCTTCCACGCTTTGGGGCCGGAAAAGGCAGCGATGAGCGCCAGAGGAATGCCGGCATAATAGCCCCAGCGCTGCTTCAGGCAGAGTTCGCAGGGCTCATAGCCCGCCCATTGGAACAGCCAGGCCCCGGCGATCGTGGCGGCAAGGACTGCCGCGATGAGGATGAGTGTCTGGCGTTGCGTGAGGCTGTTCAGCATGTGAAGGATCCGGATTGTCCAAGATATCTGATGGCGAAATAGAGCGCCATCAGGGCCGCCGCAACCAGCGCGGCAATCAGCCCCAGGCGCTTCTCGATGAAGGCCTTGATCGGTGCGCCCCAGCGCCGCAGCGCGAAGGCGAAGGCGAAGAATCTGGCGCCGCGGAACACGACGCAGGAGATGACGAAGAGCGTGAAGCTGATCTGCGCGACGCCAGCAAGGATCGTCACCACCTTGATCGGCGGCAGGTGCGCCAGGCCCGAGGTGGTGAGCAGCAGGAACAGTGTCTCCGTGCTGGCGCAGGCCTTGAGCTGCTCGAAGTCGTGGAGCTTGCCGTAGAACTCGAGGATCGGCCGCGCCACCGTTTCATAGGCGAGGTAGCCCAGCGCATAGCCCGCCATGCCGCCCAGCGTGGAAGCAATGGTGGCGATGAGCGCATAGCGATAGGCACGCTCCGGCTTTGCCAGTGCCATGGGCAGGAACAGCACATCGGCCGGCACCAGGAACACCGAACTTTCGATGAAGGCGATGACGGCGAGCCACCATTCCGCGGCGTTGCGTGAGGCCAGTGACAGGGTCCAGTCATAGAGTGCGCGCAGCATCGTCAATCGTCCAGTGTTGGCCGGCTGCCGCGCAAGGCTTTGGTGCTGCTGCGCCGGGATTTGCTTTCGAGCCGCCGCTGCTTTGCGGCGCGCGATGGTTTGGTGGCAATGCGCTTCTTTGGCCGCTCCAGTGACTTGCGCAGAAGCGCCACCAGTTTCTTGAGGGCCTCGTCGCGGTTGCGCTCCTGCGAGCGGTGCGTCTGTGCGGTGATGACGAGTTCGCCAGCTTGCGTCAGTTGCCGTCCGGCAAGCTGGGCAAGGCGCAGGCGAGCAAAATCAGGAAGTGCGGCCCTGGCAACAGGAAAGCGCAGTTCAACGGCACTCGACACCTTGTTGACATTCTGCCCGCCAGGCCCCGAGGCGCGCATGAAGCTTTCCGAAATATCGGCGCTGTCGATCACCAGGGCGGGTGCGATGCGAATCATGCCGATATTCATGGGTATCTGATTAGCGCCCTTTCCGGCCGCGCGGAATTGCGCGGGCGGCGGTATCGCAACTCCGCGGCGCGGAGGCGGTTCCAGTGCTGGTGCCCTTGGAGGGACTTGAACCCCCACTCCTTTCGGAAGCGGATTTTGAGTCCGCCGCGTCTACCAGTTCCACCACAAGGGCCTTGATGGCGGAGCGTATAGTAGGAGACGGCGTCATGTCACAAGTCCCCTTGCGATCAGCATGATTCGATGGCGCTGCCGGTGCTCATGAGGGGCTTGCTCCGGCAGGGCGGTCATGCGGAATGTCTCCGGTGATGTACGGGCTGGGGATTTCCCGCCGCGCCGGGCGCAAGAGGGTTGCAGGCAAGCTTCAAAATCTGTTACTCGCAAGGGTGCGGGGTTCGAAAACCTCCAGGGGCACCAGCGCTTGCCATAGAAGCGCCCCGCAAAGATGCAATGGCACTTGCAACGCGAGTCATGAAGCTGAGGACCAGTTTGGCGTGAAGTCACCCGTATTGAAAAGGACGACGGCGATTGCCCTTACCTGCATGGTCCTGCAGGTGGCGGGCCTGGCGCATGCCGAAACCCAGTCTGGCGCTCCACCCGTCGCCCCGGCCAGCGCTCAATCGCCTGCCCAATCCACGGTGAAGCCCGCAAGCCAACCGGCACTCAAGCCCAATACCCAGCCCTTCCTTCTGATCGACGCCAGGACTGGCGATGTCATTGCCCAGAACCGCGCCGGCGAGACCTGGTATCCGGCTTCCCTCACCAAGCTCTTCACCGCCTACATGGTCTTCCAGCGCCTGCGCGAAGGAAAGCTCAGGCTCGACCAGCAGATTTACGTGACGCGCCGTGCCTCGCGCCAGGAACCGAGCAAGATCGGCATTCCCTGGGGCCAGACCGTGTCGGTCGATTTCGCGCTCCAGGCCATGCTCGTCTATTCCGCCAATGACATGGCCTACGTGCTGGCCGAGGCGGCAGGAGGCACGGTCGAGAATTTTGCCGTCGACCTGAACCGCATGGCCCGCAAGATCGGCCTGTCGTCGAGCCACTTCGTCAATCCGAATGGCCTGTTCGATCCGCGCCAGGTGTCGAGTGCCCGCGACATCGCCATCATGGCGGCCCTCATCTACAATGAATTTCCCGAGCACAGCCGTTTCTTCTCCCAGCCCCACGTCAGCGTCGGCAAGAAGAAACTCGCCAACCGCAACTCGCTGATCCGCATGATGCCCGATGCCGATGGCATGAAGACCGGCTTCGTCTGCAACGCCGGTTACAATCTCGTGGCCTC
>CAZUKI010000133.1:2817-7630 GCA_964620785.1 uncultured Aestuariivirga sp. | reverse complement strand
TTGCCGCCCAGTCGGCCAAGCAGGTGATCGTGCAGAAGGTGCGCGATGCCGAGCGTGACCGCATGTATGAGGAATACAAGGACCGCATCGGCGAGATCGTCAATGGC
Source organism: uncultured Aestuariivirga sp. (assembly GCA_964620785.1). GTDB lineage: Bacteria > Pseudomonadota > Alphaproteobacteria > Rhizobiales > Aestuariivirgaceae > Aestuariivirga. The sequence continues at coordinate 7,523 of CAZUKI010000133.1, read as the reverse complement.
GTGGTCAAGCGCGCCGAGTATGGCAATGTGATCGTTGATCTCGGGCGCGGTGAAGGCATCGTGCGCCGCGACGAGTCGCTGCCGCGCGAAGCGTTCCGCCCCGGCGACCGCATCCGCGCCTATGTCTATGACGTCAGGCGCGAACAGCGCGGCCCGCAGATTTTCCTGTCGCGCACGCATCCGCAGTTCATGGCCAAGCTGTTCGGCCAGGAAGTGCCGGAAATCTATGATGGCGTCGTCGAAGTCGTGTCGGTGGCCCGCGATCCGGGCAGCCGCGCCAAGATCGCCGTGCGTTCGCGCGATGGCTCGATCGACCCGGTCGGCGCCTGCGTCGGCATGAGAGGCTCGCGCGTGCAGGCCGTTGTCAACGAGTTGCAGGGCGAGAAGATCGACATCATCCAGTGGTCGCCGGATGTTGCCACCTTCGTGGTGAACGCGCTGGCGCCGGCTGAAGTCGCCAAGGTGGTGCTCGACGAGGAAGTGGAGCGCATCGAGGTTGTGGTGCCGGACGAGCAGCTTTCGCTGGCCATCGGCCGGCGTGGCCAGAACGTGCGGCTTGCCTCGCAGCTGACCGGCTGGGACATCGACATCCTGACCGAAGCCGAAGAGTCGGAGCGCCGCCAGAAGGAATTTGCTGGCCGCACCCTGCATTTCATCGAAGCGCTGGACGTGGACGAGACGCTGGCACAGCTTCTGGCTTCGGAGGGCTTCACCAATGCTGCCGAGCTTGTGGCCGTTGAGCTGCGCGAGATTTCAACCATCGAGGGCCTCGATGAATCGACCGCGGAAGAACTGCAGACGAGGGCCCGGGCCTATCTTGATCGCCGCGCCCAGGAGTTCGAGGACAAGCGCAAGTCGCTCGGTGTCACCGATGACCTCGCGGCACTCGAGGGCCTGACGCCGGAAATGCTGGTGGCGCTGGGTGAGGCGGGCGTCAAGTCGCTCGAGGATCTCGCCGATTGTGCCACCGACGACCTGACCGGATGGACCGAGCGCAAGGACGGCGAAACCAAGAAGCATGAGGGTGCCTTCTCCGGCCTCGATGTCGGAGCCGAGGAAGCCAACGACCTCATCCTGCGGGCCCGCGTCAAGCTGGGCTGGATCGAATTGCCGGTGGCCGCCGAGGCCCCAGCCGAAGAGGAGGCCGGGGCCTGACGGTAGCGGAGCGACAGACGGCCGGCGCGGAGCCGGCGATGCGCATGTGCATCCTGACCCGGCAGGTGCTGCCGGAAGACGAACTCATGCGTTTCGTGCTGTCGCCTGCGGGCGAAGTGGTGCCCGACCTGGCGCGCAAGCTGCCGGGGCGTGGCACCTGGGTGAAGCTTTCCCGGGCCGCCGTGGAAGAATCCGTGCAGAAACAGGCCTTCCGCCGGGGCTTCGAGGGCGACTGCCATGTTGCAATCGATCTTGCCCAGAAAGTGGGCGAGCAGCTGCGCAAGCAGGCGCTGTCGCACCTGATGCTGGCGCGCAAGGCGGGGGAAGCGGTTTCGGGTGCCACGAAGGTGGAGCAGGCCCTGAGCAAGGGCCCCGTGAAACTTCTTCTCCATGCCAGCGAGGCTTCGGAGGACGGGCGCCGAAAGCTGGATCGCCTGGCGCAGCCGGAAACGGTGATTTCGGCGGCATTTACGTCCGCTGAAATGGATTTGGCATTTGGGCGGACAAATGTGATACATGCTGCCATCGCAGCAGGCGGACTTGCCTCGCGGCTCGTCACCCATATTGGCCGCATGGAAAGATACGCAGGAACTGAGTAGGCTTGGCAAGGTCCGGGCCTTGCTCGGCAGATAGAGAGTTTATGAACGATACGACGGACAAAGACGGCAAGAAGCTTGGCGGCACGCTGACATTGAAGCGCCCTGCACTGGAACAGTCGCGGGTCAAGCAGAGCTTTTCTCATGGCCGCACCAAGACGGTGGTTGTCGAGACCAAGCGCAAGCGCTTTGGCGAGGACGTGAAGCCTGCCGCCCCGGTCGTGGAACAGCGCCAGGGCTTCCAGCAGAAGCCGAAGGTTGCCGCCCAGGATGCAGCGCCGCCCAGCACGACGCGGCCGTCGCAACCATCTCAGCCTGCACAATCTCGCGCCGGCGTTGTCCTTCGCACCCTTACCGCCGACGAGCGCGAGGCCCGCGAACGCGCCCTTGCCGATGCCCGGGTGCGTGAAGCCCAGGAGCGCAAGCGCCAGGAAGAAGATCTGGTTCGCAAGAAGGCGCAAGAAGAACGTGACCGTATCGAGCGCGAAGCCGCCGCACGCCGCAAGGCGGAAGACGATGCCCGCCACCAGTTTGATGAGCAGGGCCGGCGCAAGGCCGAAGAGGCTGCAAAGAAGCTGACGCCCAAGGGGCCGACCCGCGAAGAAGGCGAGGAAGAGGAGGCGCCGCGCCGCAGCACCTCCGGTGCAGCGCGAACTGGCGCACCCCGGCCGAGTTTTGGACGCACTGTCAAGCCGGTCGCTCCGACGCGCACCAAGGCCGATATCGTCAAGAAGGAAAACCGTGGCCGGCTCACGCTGTCCAACGCCCTCGATGAAGAGGGTGGTGACCGTGGCCGTTCCGTCGCCGCATTCCGCCGCAGGACCGAGCGCCTCAAGAACAAGGCGCACGGCTTCCAGATGCCGACGGAAAAAGTCTCGCGCGAAATCGTCATTCCGGAAGCCCTGACCATCCAGGAACTTTCGAACCGCATGGCCGAGCGCGCCGTCGACATCATCAAGCTGCTGATGAAGCAGGGCCAGATGCATACGATCAACGACGTGATCGATGCCGACACGGCCCAACTCATCGCCGAGGAAATGGGCCACAAGGTCAAGCGTGTGTCCGAGTCCGACGTGGTCGAAAGCCTCGACGGCGAGACCGACGCGCCGGAAACCCTGAAGTCGCGCCCACCGGTCGTGACCATCATGGGCCACGTCGACCACGGCAAGACCTCCCTGCTCGACGCGATCCGCAAGACCAATGTGGTCTCTGGTGAAGCGGGTGGCATCACCCAGCACATCGGCGCCTATCAGGTGAACACGCCGCGCGGGCTCATCACCTTTATCGACACGCCAGGCCACGAGGCCTTCACCTCGATGCGTGCGCGTGGCGCCAAGGCGACCGACATCGCGGTGCTGGTGGTGGCAGCCGATGACGGCGTCAAGCCGCAGACGGTTGAATCGATCAACCACGCCAAGGCGGCGGAAGTGCCGATCATTGTTGCCATCAACAAGATGGACAAGCCCGGGGTCAATCCGACACGGGTGCGCACCGACCTGCTGCAACACGACCTGGTGGTCGAAAGCATGGGCGGCGATGTGCTTGACGTGGAAGTCTCGGCGCTCAAGGGCACCAATCTCGACAGGCTTCTCGAAACCATCCTGCTGCAGGCGGAAGTTCTCGACCTCAAGGCCAATCCGGACCGCGAGGCCGGCGGCCTGGTGGTTGAAGCGCAGCTCGACAAGGGCCGCGGCCCCGTGGCCACCGTGCTGGTGCAGCGCGGCACCTTGCGCCTCGGTGATATCTTCGTGGCTGGCTCCGCCTGGGGCCGGGTGCGCGCGCTCGTCAATGAGCGCGGCGACACGCTGAAGGAAGCCGGTCCCTCGGTTCCGGTCGAAGTTCTGGGCCTCAACTCTGCCCCAGAAGCGGGCGACCGTTTCGACGTGGTGCCGAACGAGGCGCGAGCCCGCGAGATCACCGATTACCGCGAGCGGCAACGCCGCGAGAAGCGTGGTGCTGGCGGCGGTTCACGTGCCTCGCTGGAATCGATGATGAGCCAGATGGCGCAGGCCGGCCGCAAGGAATTCCCGATCCTGGTCAAGGCCGACGTGCAGGGTTCAGCCGAAGCCATCGTGCAGGCGCTGGAAAAGGTCGGCAACGACGAGATCCGCGCCCGCGTGGTGCACTATGCGGTGGGCGGCATTTCCGAGAGCGATATCGCGCTTGCGGCTGCCTCGGGTGCCGTGGTGCTGGGCTTCAATGTCCGCGCCAATGGCCAGGCCCGCGATGCGGCGCAGCAGCAGGGCATCGAAATTCGTTATTACAACATCATCTACGACCTGGTGGATGACATCAAGGCGGCCATGGCCGGCAAGCTCGCGCCCGAACTGCGCGAAACCTTCATCGGCAATGCCCGCATCCTCGAAGTCTTCAACATCACCAAGGTTGGCAAGGTGGCTGGCTGCCTCGTCACCGAAGGCAAGGTGGAACGCGGCGCCAAGGTGCGTCTCATCCGCGACAACGTGGTGATCCACGAGGGCACACTGTCGACACTGAAGCGCTTCAAGGACGAAGTGCGCGAAGTGGCGTCGGGCACGGAGTGTGGCATGGCCTTCGAAAATTACCAGGACATGCGCAAGGATGATGTGATCGAATGCTTCCGCGTCGAAAAGGTGGCGCGGACGCTGGCTTGATCGAAGGCCTCTCTCACCTCACCTTCATCGTTCGTGATCTTGAGAAGATGAGCCTCCTCATCACCGAGGTTCTGGGTGGTGAGGAGGTTTATTCCTCCGGCGACCAAACCTTTTCGACATCGCGCGAGAAGTTCTTCATGGCAGGCGGGCTGTGGATCGCCATCATGGAGGGCGAGAGTCTGCCAGGCCGCAGCTACAACCATGTGGCGTTCAAGGTGTCAGATGCTCAGCTTGAGCACGCGAGAACCGCGATCGAACGACTGGGCCTCGAGATGAAGCCGCCAAGGCCGCGGGTCGAAGGCGAGGGGCAGTCGCTGTATTT
>CAZUKI010000133.1:1480-2717 GCA_964620785.1 uncultured Aestuariivirga sp. | reverse complement strand
AGATGCGTGAGGCCGGCGTCATAGGGGCGCATGCGGTGAATGAAGAGCAGGAGCAATTGATTGATTGCGAGGCCAAGGGCAAAGGCCAGGCCACCCGATATCAGGACATGGCGGCGGACCGGCGCGTTTTCCCTGCGGAACCATTGCAGGACGATGGCCGCGACAACCAGGGGAATGGCGTAGGTTGAAACCGCCGCCAGGAAGGCATCCAGCCAGGGATGGAGCCCGGCTGGCGCGTTCAGCCATGATGTGATTGCATTGTCCATGATAGAAGAGGTGATCAATACCTCGAAAGCCAGTCATTTGTCAGCGGAAAGCAAACTTCACCGGACTTTGCAGGTCACTGCAGCACTCAAGGGCATCAATGCCGGGCTGGAAGTGCTGGCCGGAATCCTGTTCTACATATTGCCCGCCTCGGCCATTGCCAGTGCTGCTGACTGGCTTTCACAGCGCGAACTGCTGGAAGACCCCCGTGACCTGGTGGCGCGGTCCCTGCACGATTGGGCCGTAAGCTATTCCATGACCTCGGATTCATTCTATGCCACCTACCTGCTGGCACACGGCCTGATCAAGGTTGTGCTGGTGATCGGGGTGCTGAGCGGCGCGAGATGGACATACCCGCCCGCGATGGTGGCGCTCGGTGTGTTCATCCTCTATCAATTGCACCGCTACAGTTTCAGCCATTCCCCCTGGCTGCTTGTCCTGTCGGCCTTCGACCTCGTGCTTCTTGTTCTTGTCTGGCGGGAATACCGGGTGGGCCAGAAGGTGCTTCGGAATGCGCGCAGGGATGTTGGCTGAGGACGGCCGATGGCCTAAAGGCAGGCCATGTCACATTCCACTGCCCCATCACAGCGCATGCTTCGCGCCGGAGAACTGATCCGCCATGCGCTTTCCGACATCTTCCTGCGCGGCGAGACCGGAGACCCCGAGCTGGAGCGCCTCAAGCTGAGTGTCGTCGAGGTGCAGATGTCGCCGGACCTCAAGATCGCCACGGCCTTCGTGCGCCCGCTTGTCCCCTCGGAGAGCAAGCAGGTGCTGCATGCCTGCACGCGCAACCAGCGCTATATGCGGGGGCTGCTGGCGCCGAAGCTCGACATGAAATTCATGCCCGAGCTGCGCTTCAGGCTCGATACGGCACTCGATTATGCGTCGCGGATCGACGACATTCTGAAGTCGCCCGCCGTGGCGCGGGACCTGAAGAAGGACTGATGGCCGCAAGAGTTCGCAGGGCCGTCCA
>CAZUKI010000133.1:0-1380 GCA_964620785.1 uncultured Aestuariivirga sp. | reverse complement strand
TTAATATCGAGTCGCTACAAATAGAAAAACACACCTCGGAAGACACCACTTTCCTGGTTCGCTGCGGCAAGGGCACCTATGTCCGAAGTATTGCCCGTGACCTTGGCCGCGCACTTGGCTGCTTCGGACATGTGACCTATCTGCGCCGCTTGGCCGTCGGCCCGTTTGTAGAAGCGGATGCGATTTCGCTGGAAAAACTGGCAGAAGTGTGCGAACGACCCGCCAGCGAAAACAGCCTCGCTGGCTTCCTTCGCCCCATCGAGACCGTGCTGGACGGCATCCCGGCACTGGCCGTGATGGAACCGGAAGCCAAGCGTCTCCAACAAGGGCAAAGGGTTCCCATTGAAAGCATGGGAGTTTTGTTGCCTGCAGGCAAGAACCTGCACGAGGCGGAGGCAGTTTTGGTCACCCACGCGGGAAAGCCCATCGGGATCTTCCGCATCGACAAAGGGGTGCTCAAGACAATCCGACTGTTCAACCTCTAATTCCATAATCTGGAGATGACCGAGATGACGATTACCGCTGAGCGCAAGACCGCGCTCATCAAAGAAAACGCGACCACCAAGAACGACACGGGCTCGCCCGAGGTCCAGGTGGCGATCCTCACGGAGCGCATCAACGCCCTGACGGAGCACTTCAAGGCCCACAAGAAGGACAACCACTCGCGCCGCGGCCTCCTCAAGATGGTCTCGGCCCGCCGCGGCCTTCTCGACTACCTCAAGAAGAAAGACGAAGCGCGCTATCAGGCCCTGATCAAGAAGCTCGATATCCGCCGTTAATGGCTTGACTGCCGTCACCCTCCGCGCAGGCGGAGGGTCCAGCTTTCCGCGTTGCGTTTCAAGTTGGATTGCCGCCCCGGTGGCGATGGCGAATATGCGAAGTCCTGCACTTCGAAAGCATGAGCGGGCGGATCACCAGAATAGCCGCCCCGCGTCCCCGACAGGTGTCATGGCAATGGGGCCATCACGCGCAGGTCCAAAGGGGATGCCGTCCAGAAGTAGGTGACGAAGCGGCGGCGAAGGACAACAAGGAAAATACACATGTTCAACATTGATGTTGAAGAACTGAACTGGGACGGCAAGACAACCCGTCTCGAAACCGGCCGCATGGCCCGCCAGGCCGATGGCGCAGTGCTTGTCACGATCGGCGAAACCACGGTGCTTGCCACCGCCGTTGCAGCGCGCAGCGAAAAGCCGGGAATTGATTTCTTCCCGCTCACCGTCAACTACCAGGAAAAGACCTATGCCGCCGGCAAGATCCCGGGCGGCTATTTCAAGCGTGAAGGACGCCCGACGGAACGCGAGACGCTGATCTCGCGGCTCATCGACCGGCCGATCCGCCCGCTCTTCCCCGATGGCTTCCGTCTCGAAACCCAGGTGA
>CAZUKI010000132.1:0-7646 GCA_964620785.1 uncultured Aestuariivirga sp. | reverse complement strand
CTCAGTTTGTGCAAGTTGTCGAAGGCGCTTGAGTCCAGAGCTTTCGTCGGCTTCTGCGAACACAACGTCAAACCCGAGCAGGGCGGCCTTTTGGCCATCAAAAATTTCGTCAACCAACTGCCCCAGCCGATTCCTGCCCCAAGGCCAACGCCCGACCTCAGCAAGGCTCTTTTCGTCAATATCGACGATGACGATCCTGTCATCGAGTGTGCGAGGCATGGTTGCGCGCAGGCGCGCATCGTAGATGATGTCATCCAGCCTCTGCAGTACCCCTATCCTGAGCACGTCGCTGGCGTGCATCAGCGTGAAGAGCAACGGTATGAGCGTTACTGCAACTCGGGGCCAGTGCCGGGATAGTGATGCCATGGACCGCCAATGTGAAAGCTCACGCCCTTCCCTGAACGGGAAAGCGGGCTAACTCTGGACAAACTGCATCTGGGTACCTGCCAGCTCAAGCAGGTCACCGTTCTTGAGGGTGATGGGTTCAGCCGAGATCGGCGCCCCGTTCAGCGTCGGCTTGCTCGTCCCTTCAACGTGAGCGACGACAAATCCGTGAGGGCGCTTGGTGATGGCAGCGACAGCGACGCCTGGCTTGCCTATCGTAGTCACCACCTTGACAAGTGCAACTTCACGCCCCGCAGCAGCGCCGGAAAGGACCTTGATCGCCGCATTCTGTGGGCCTCCTTCTGCAGCCACGGCAGTGGCGGTGGCAGTGGCGGGTGCAGCGGCGGGCGGGGCAAGCCCAGCCGCTCCAGCCTTTATTACCATGGTCTTCTCGAAGGTTGCGCCGGCAACTTCGTTCATGAACTTGATCTTGTACTTGCCGATTTCGATCGTGTCGTTGTGCTGCAAGAGCTGCTTCTTGACGGCCTTGCCATTGACGTACGTTCCATTGGTGCTGTTCAGGTCTTCCAGATAGACCTCGTTGCCCATGAGCTGGATGACCGCGTGCTCCCCGCTGACCGCCAGGTTGTCAATCACGATGTCGTTATAAGGCCGACGACCCAGGGACGTGCGGTCCTTGGTCAGCTGAACTTCCTTGATGACGACACCGTCGATCGAAACGATCATTTTCGGCATGGTCGACTCCTGTTTGCTGTTGATTTGTTTTCTGAAGATTCGGCTATTTGCCAAGCAGCCTGGAAATCAGTCCGCGCTTGCCTGAGCCTGCCGACGCCTGCACCAGCACGACCGAAATATTATCGCGTCCACCAGCCGCGTTGGCTGCGTCAACCAACTTGCGCGCCTTGGTGTCCAGGGGAGACTCCTCGGCGAGCAGGCTTGCGATCCCCGCGTCGTCAACCATGTCAGACAAGCCATCCGAACACATGACATAAATGTCCCCGGGCTCCACCCGATGCTCGTTGACTTCGACCAGTACTGCGTCTTCAACGCCGAGGGCGCGGGTGACCAGGTTCTTGTTCATCGAAGTCTGCGCCTGCTCCTCAGTGATCAAGCCAGCGTCAATCTGCTCCTGCAGCAGGGAATGGTCCTTGGTAATCTGGGCCAATTGCCCGTCACGCAGCCTGTAGCAGCGCGAATCGCCAATATGCCCCAGCATCAACCTGGCATCATGGTAGACGCCCACGACCAGCGTTGTTCCCATGCCGGAATACTGGGGGTTTGCATTCGCAGCATTGAAGATTGAGCGATTTGCGTTGTCGACACAGATTTCAATCGCACGCCGCACATCCTTGGAGCTTGCCTGCTTGCCCGCCTGGGAGAGCCAACGCCCCAGCTCCGACTTGATGAATGCGGTGGCCATCCCGCTCGCGATTTCCCCGGCGTTGTACCCCCCCATGCCGTCAGCAAGAATTGCCAGCTGCGTGGGAGCGTCAAAGTTGACGGAATCCTCGTTGTTTTCGCGCGCCCGCCCCGGGTCCGTCAGCAGGCAGAACTCATACGTCATCATGATTTCGGCTCATTGTTCGAGTCGTCGGCAGTCTGGGGAGGACGCGCGACAATCGTCTTCTCAAAAGGGTCTGTCTCCACCGCCGCTGGGGCCTTCGAAACCACCGTGGCATCAAAGTTGCCCGTCGGACTCGCACTGGGGGCTGCAAACACCGCCGTCTTGTCCATCCCTGCGGTCTGCGCGACCACAGTGGAAGCCCCCTCTCGAGGCGAGGCCGGCTCCGCAATCCCCGTTGCCTCGACGAGCGCGACGCGAAGGTCGGCCGCAAAAGCATCACCGTCCTGGTAACGCGTTTCCGGCCGCTTGCTCATCGACAGTGCGACTGCGTTGGCGAGACGCTCGGGGATGTCCTTGCGGATGATGCGGATGTCCGGTGCTTCTTCGTTGGCAATCTTGTACATCAACTCTGCCATGGAATCACCACGGAAAGGCAACACACCAGTGAGCATCTGGAACAGCATGACGCCCAGAGAATAGAGATCCGAGCGCCCATCCACTTTCTTTCCGGCAATTTGCTCGGGCGACATGAAGCTGGGTGTACCGAGGACCAAACCCGTTTTGGTCTTGCTGGAATCCGTGATCCGGGCAATACCAAAATCCGTCACCTTGACAGTGTCGCTGTCCAGTTCATACATGATATTGGCGGGCTTGATGTCGCGGTGCACGACATTCTGGCGGTGGGCATATGCCAGCGCCTCTGCAACCCTTGCCACAATGGACAGCACCTTGGGTACCGGCAACAAGTGGCCATCCTTGCAGAAATCGACCAGGTCCTTGCCCTTCAGGAACTCCATGGCGATATAGGCAAGGTCATGTTCCTCGCCTGCATCGAAGATGGTCACAATGTTCTGGTGCTGCAGGCGGCCCGCAGTCTCCGCCTCCCGGAAGAAGCGTTCGCGCGCATCCGTCAACTCTTCGCCTTCAAATTCCTGGCTCAAAGCCATGGTCTTGATGGCAACCACCCGGCCAATTTTGGGATCTTTCCCAAGGTAGACCACGCCCATGGCGCCTTTGCCGAGCTCTTTCTCCACCTGGTAGCGGCCAAGCATGGGCTTTTCCACGGCACCACCATCGAGCAACATGGTTCCGCCCGGGTGGGCTCCGCCCCCTCCAAGAATCACGGTTTCGGAGAGGTTCTTTGCCCGGTTGAGCTTGGACTGCAGGTCCTTGTAGCCCTTGTTGTAGCCCGCCATGTGCTCATAGACAGCCTGGGCCTTGTTGAACTGGCGCTTGCGCTCGAAGTCGAGGGCAAGGTTATAGAGGTTGTCCATGACGGCGTCGCTCATTGGAACCCGGCGGAACCGGTCGAACGCCATGTCAAGCTGCCCCTGGCCCTGCAAGGCCAGGCCCATCATGCGATTGGTTTCAGCCGACTCCTCATCGGACTTGACCTTGCCAGCCTCGGTCACCAGGAAGCGCTTGGTCGTCAGTGCCAGATGCCCGATCAGCAGAAGCGCCGCAGGAAACACCAGCTTCAGCCACATGGAGGCACCCGAGAGCAAGCCGAATTCCGTCCCGAGCAGCGAAATGAACAGCACCGCTGTGACGACCGCCGCCATCCCGGCCGACAGTCGGGGCAGAGCAGCGATCAGGTATGCGGCAACCAGAAGGAATGCGCCGATTGCCGCCCACACGCTCCAGGACGGCTCGACAATGAAATGCTCGCCCAGGATGCTGGACGTGATGTGGGCGATGGTCTCGGCCGGCGAAAGCCCCGCATACCCGGGCGTCGGGAACGTCACGCCAACGCCAGCGGCCGTCGCCCCGATGAGCACGATCTTGTCCGCGTACTTGGTCGCCGGGATCTTGCCGCTGAGCACATCGTAGAACGAGTCCACGGCAAAAGCCGGCTTGCCGTCCTTCCCCCTGTAGAACTGTGGGAGCATGTGTGCCGATTCGTCGGTCTTGATCCGGAGCTTGCCCACCTGGACAGATTCGCCGGAATTGACCTTGATGTCGCCAGTTCCCAAATTCAGGCTCTTGGCCGCGACGAGCAATGCCACCGAAGGCACGGCTTTTCCGTAGTAGTTGACCAGCAACGGCTCCCGGCGTACCGCGCCATCGACGTCTTGCGCCTGATTCAGGTGACCCACGCCGGCAGCGGCCTGACCAATGACCTCAATGGGCTGCTGACCACGCAGCGCAGGTACCGAAAAGCCGTTGTTCTCGTCGATCGTGCTCTTCAGCGCAAACGCGGGCAGGGGCTTGTCGGCCTTGCCTTGGGGCTCGCCGAGAACGAATACCGAAGGGACGACCACATTGCCTGCGGCGCTCATGCTGGCCGCGAGCTTGGCGTCAGAGTCCAGAGCCACCTCCGCCTCGGCGATCACCTTGGCAAGCTGTTCATTGATGGCGCCCTGCGGGTTGCCGGGGTCGAGCGCGGGGCCCAAAGCCTGCTTCATCTTGCGGATGAACACCAGGCCCCGGTCTGTCTGGGGCTCGAAGAAGAAGGCCGTATGGGCGACTGTCTTTACCTTGGCGGCCGCCAGCTTGTCGATCAGTTCCGCGTGGACTTCGCGGGGCCAGGGCCAGCGGCCGATGTTGGCGATGCTCTGGTCATCGATGGCGATGACCGCAATGCGGTCCGTCGGCTGGCGCGAATTGGAAGTGCTGGCAAAGTCGTAGTACCGCCGCTCCAGTCCATCAATGAAGTCCGTTGACCGATCAAGCACAAAGACGGCGACCACCACCAGCAAGCCGACGAACCAGTCGGCGCGCCAGAACTGGCCGCGTTTAGCTGATGATGAAGTACTCACTGCCCGCCCCTCGTGCGTTCCGGTTTACCACTGATGTCCACGTTGAGCTCCGCCAGCCGCGCGGGCCGATCAGGATACAAAACACCTAATTGTGGACGTTAACAGACGCCCCGAGGCGGGACAAGGGAGTTTTTCACTCCACGCCGGACTTTTGTTGCAAATAAGTACCACCTCCCGGGCGAGGTGATCTGGCGCCGACCGGGGCTCAGGCCGGCTTGCCGTAACGCTGGAGCGCCTTGCCCACGGCCACCACAAAAGCCGCGCCGGTGGCGGCGGCCACATAGTGCAGCCAGGGATTGGCGGCGGCAATTTCCTTCAGGGCCGTGTCGCTCACGATGGTCTCTCCTCCGACCCAGCCGATGAGGGCGGCGCCGAGCATCACAATGATCGGGAAACGCTCCATCAGCTTGATCATCAGGGTGCTGCCAAAGATCACCAGCGGAATGCTGATGGCCAGACCAATGATGAGCAGGGTGTTGTTGCCCTTGGCGGCGGCGGCCACTGCGATGACGTTGTCCAGGCTCATGACCACGTCGGCAATCAGGATCGTGCGGATGGCAGCCACAAGGCTGCCGTGCTCTCCGCCCTCGCCTTCCTCTCCATCTTCATCCCCGAGCAGCTGCACGCCGATCCAGAGCAGCAACGCGCCACCAACGATCTGCAGGAACGAGAGTTCCAGCAGCTTGGCGGCCACAACGGTCAGGATGATGCGCAACACAACCGCCGCGCCCGAGCCGAAGAAAATGGCCTTGCGCTGCTGTTCGGGCGGCAGCGCGCGTGCTGCCAGGGCAATCACGACAGCGTTGTCTCCGGACAGGATGATGTTGATCCAGATGATCTTGACGAGTCCGATCCAGAAATCGGCGCTTTGCAGCATGTCCATGCGCTTCTCCAGTGTTATGAATTGCGAAGGCGCCCGGGACCAGTCCCGGGCGCCTCCAGCTTTTTTTGGAGCCCCCAGTTTAGGGGGTTCACGAACCGCGCCGGTTCGTAAAAACGCTTACCTCAAAGCTTGCCCTTGAGGAGCTTGGCCAGCTCGGAGAAATTGCGGGTGACCGTGAAGCCGCACTCCTCCATGATCGCCAGCTTGGCCGCGGCCGTGTCGGCTCCACCCGATATCAGCGCGCCGGCATGGCCCATGCGCTTGCCGGGTGGTGCTGTGACACCTGCGATGAACCCGACGACCGGCTTTTTCATGTTGGCTTTGCACCAGCGTGCGGCATCGGCTTCGTCCGGGCCACCGATCTCGCCGATCATGATGACGGCATCGGTATCCGGATCGTCATTGAAGGCCTTCATCACATCAATGTGCTTGAGGCCGTTGATCGGGTCGCCGCCAATGCCGACCGCGCTGGACTGGCCCAGGCCGATTTCGGTCAGCTGTGCCACGGCTTCGTAGGTCAGCGTGCCCGAACGCGAGACCACGCCAATGCGGCCCTTGCGGTGAATGTGGCCGGGCATGATGCCAATCTTGATCTCGTCAGGCGTGATCAGACCCGGGCAATTGGGACCAAGCAGCAGCGTCTTCTTGCCGCCTGCGGCTTCCTTGGCCTTCATCCTGTTGCGCACTTCAAGCATGTCACGCACGGGAATGCCTTCCGTGATGCAGATCGCAAGGTCCAGGTCGGCCTCCACAGCCTCCCAGATCGCGGCGGCAGCACCAGCCGGCGGCACATAGATCACCGACACCGTGGCGCCGGTTTGCTGGGCTGCTTCCCTGACCGACGCATAGATCGGGATATTGAAGATCGATTCACCCGCCTTCTTGGGGTTCACGCCCGCCACAAAGCAGTTCTTGCCGTTGGCATATTCCTGGCACTTCTCGGTGTGGAACTGACCGGTCTTGCCGGTGATGCCCTGGGTGATGACCTTGGTGTCTTTGTTGATGTAGATCGACATGTTCGTATCCTTAGGCAGCTTTGACGGCGGCGACCACTTTTTGGGCCGCTTCGGCCATGGTGTCAGCGCTGATGATGGGCAGGCCGCTTTCGGCCAGCATCTTCTTGCCGAGTTCTTCGTTGGTCCCCTTCATGCGGACCACCAGCGGTACCTGAAGGTTCACCGCCTTGCAGGCGGTGATCACGCCGGTGGCGATGGTGTCGCACTTCATGATGCCGCCGAAGATGTTGACCAGGATGCCCTTGACCTTGGGGCTCTTGAGCATGATCTTGAACGCTTCGGTGACCTTTTCTGCGGTGGCGCCGCCACCCACGTCGAGGAAGTTGGCGGGCTCGCCACCGAACAGCTTGATGGTGTCCATGGTGGCCATCGCCAGCCCGGCGCCGTTCACCATGCAGCCGATGTTGCCGGAGAGCGCGATGTAGGCGAGGTCGAACTCCTTGGCCTTCGCCTCGCGCTCGTCCTCCTCGGCGACGTCGCGCATCTCGACGACGTCCTTCTGGCGGTAGAGGGCGTTGTCGTCGAAGTTCAGCTTCGCGTCGAGGGCGACCACCTTGCCGTCCTTGAGGCGCACGAGCGGGTTGATCTCGGCGAGCGAGGCGTCGCTCTCGACGTAGGCCTTGTAGAGCGCGCTGCAGAACTTCACGAACGCGTTCACCGAGTCGCCGGTCAGGCCGAGGCCGTAGGCGAGCTTGCGGCCCTGGTAGGCCTGGAAGCCGACGGCCGGGTCGACCGCCTCACGGAGGATCTTCTCCGGGTGCTTGGCGGCCACCTCTTCGATCTCCACGCCGCCCTCGGTCGACGCCATGAAGGTGATGCGGCTGGTGGCGCGATCGAGGGTGACGCCGAGGTAGTACTCCTTGTCGATGTCGAGGCCTTCCTCGATGTACAGCTTGTGCACCTTCTGGCCCTCGGGGCCGGTCTGCGCCGTCTTGAGCATCATCCCGAGCAGCTTGCTGGCGAGCTCCTTCGCCTCGGCGGGGCTCTTGGCGACCTTCACGCCGCCGCCCTTGCCGCGGCCGCCGGCGTGAATCTGCGCCTTCACCACCGTCACCTTGGTGCCGAGCGACTTGGCGGCC
>CAZUKI010000131.1:4805-7743 GCA_964620785.1 uncultured Aestuariivirga sp. | reverse complement strand
GGGCGCTGCCAAAAATGATTGCCGCCGACGAGGTCGAGCGGCTGGCAGCAGCAGCACTGGCTGCCATTCCACTGAAACCCGTGGCAGTGCGATTTCGGGCCATGCGCAACCATTGCCTGGTCGAATTGCTGGCGGCGACCGGCCTTCGCGTGTCGGAACTGGTTGGCCTCAGGTTTTCAGCGGCCATGGCAGACAAGGACTTCCTGACCATCAAGGGCAAGGGTGGCCGTGAACGCCTCGTGCCGGTTTCGCCGCGGGCCCGGGGCGTGCTGGAACGCTATGCAGTGGAACTGCGCAACCTGACAGAGGGGCGGCCGGAATGGCTGTTTCCGTCGCATGGTGCGTCGGGGGCGCTGACGCGCCAGCATTTTGCCCTCGAACTGAAGAAGCTGGCCGTGGCGGCAGGTCTGCCTTCGGCCCGCATCTCGCCGCATGTCCTGCGTCACGGCTTTGCCAGCAATCTCCTCGCCCACGGGGCCGATCTGCGGGCTGTGCAGCAGATGCTGGGACATGCTGATATATCAACGACACAGATCTACACCCATGTGCAGCCGGAGCGCCTGCGCTCCGCCGTTGAAAAATTCCACCCCTTGGCGCGCGGCAAGCGTTCAGCCAAGACCACTGAGAAAAGTTGACATTCCCGCGCCCGCTCGCCAGTTAGAAGCCAGTTCGTGAGGCAATATGCAGGCATTCCTGGATTTCGAAGCACCTGTCGCAGAGCTTGAAGGCAAGATTGCCGAGCTCAGGGCGCTGGCGCAGAGTGATGCGTCGGTGTCCATCGCGGACGAGGTGAAGTCGCTGGAGTCCAAGGCACTCAAGCTTCTGAACGAACTCTATTCCAATCTTGATCCGTGGCAGAAGGCGCAGGTCGCGCGCCACCAGGACCGTCCGCACGCGCTCGACTACATCAGCACCCTCATCACTGACTTCGTGCCTCTCGCGGGTGACCGGAAGTTTGCCGAGGATGAAGCCGTGGTCGGCGGGCTCGGGCGTTTCCAGGGCCAGGGCATTGTGGTGATCGGCCAGGAAAAAGGCTCCGACACGCAGAGCCGCCTCAAGCACAATTTCGGCATGGCAAAACCCGAGGGCTATCGCAAAGCGGTAAGGCTCATGGAACTCGCCGACCGTTTCGGCCTTCCAGTTCTGACGCTCGTCGATACATCCGGCGCCTATCCCGGCGTGGATGCCGAAGAGCGCGGACAGGCGGAAGCCATCGCACGCTCAACGGATTTCTGCCTTTCGCTCGGCGTGCCACTGATTTCGGTGATCATTGGTGAAGGGGGATCGGGCGGGGCCATCGCGCTATCAACCGGCAATACCGTGCTGATGCTGGAACATGCCATCTACAGCGTGATTTCGCCGGAGGGCGCCGCGTCGATCCTTTGGCGTGACACGGCGCGGGCCATTGATGCGGCCTCCGCTCTCAAGATCACAGCCCAGGATCTCAAGAAGCTTGGCGTCATTGACGAAATCATTATCGAGCCGCCAGGTGGTGCCCAGCGTCATGCAGCACAAACTATCGGCAATGTCGGAACAGCCGTCGCGCGCAACCTGCAGGCCTTCGCGGGCGTTTCGAGAGACGTCCTGATCACGCAGCGGCGCGAGAAGTTTCTCGGAATGGGGCGGGGACTTTAGGGCAGCCTAGAGCAGATTGCCGAAAAGACCCTGGATGACGCCATAGACGCTGTAAACTCCCGAGTTCACGTCGCCGAGAAGGGGGACGATGACCATGACAATTCCGCTGGCAATCAGTGCATATTCAGTGGCAGTCGCGCGCTGATCATCATGGGCAAGTGATTGCAACTTTTCCGAGTTCATGGGGTGGCTCCAACGGTCATTGCCAGTTCGGCGCCAGACTATGCGCTGGTTCCTTGCGGTGCCGTTAACGTATCGTCTTAATTCGACTCAAACTTCCTTGGTGGCCATTTGCCCGAAGCAACAAGGCTGCGGCAGTTGCGACCTTGACCCGCCATGCTTCGGGCAACATCTGTTGTGATGCTGAGAGCCACAGCAATGGAGGTTTGATCTTGATCTACAACCCGACACGAAGGTCCTTTCTTGCATTTGGTGGCGCTGGCCTTGCCACTGCAGCCTTTGCGGGCAACGTGCGGGCGGCAGAGATCAGGAAGGTAACCGCGACTGGCCGCGTGCTCGAAGTCAATGGCAAGGCTGCCAAGGTGCTGGGGCTTGAGGTCGATGGCCGCTTGGGTGGGCTTGTGACGCGCTACGGCGAACCCTTTTCGGTTCGCGTGCACAATGCACTCACTGAGCCGACACTGATCCATTGGCATGGCCTTGCCCCTCCGACGCAGTTTGACGGGGTTCCGGGCCTTTCGGCGCCCGAACTCAATGCAGGCCAACAGGCCGATTATCTTTTCGAGAACAGGCGGACTGGCACACACTGGATGCACTCGCATCTCGGCCTGCAGGAACAGCAGCTCCTCGCCGCGCCGCTCATCGTCAAGGAGGCGGGGGATGCACTCGTCGACGAGCAGGAACATGTGGTGATGCTCCATGACTTCACCTTCCGTGACCCCGCTGAAATTCTTGCCGAACTGCATGGCGGTGGCGGGCTGCATGCCGGCCATGCGGGGCAGGACGCGAACATGGCAACCAGCGGTCATGCCGGGCACGGCACTGCCGCCACCGGCGCGATGGAAGGAATGGCCATGGATGGAATGACAGGTGCCGGCATGGCGAGCGATATCGCCTTTGACGCCATGCTCGCCAATGACCGCACCGTGCAGGACCCAGAAGTCGTCAAGGCAGAAAAGGGCGGACGCTTCCGGTTGCGCATCATTAACGGCGCCGCCGCGACCAATTTCTGGATTGACCTCGGAGAACTGCGTGGCGAACTGATTGCGGTTGATGGCAACGCGATCCTTCCCGTTGCGGGAACGCGTTTCCCGCTGGCCATCGGGCAACGGGCCGACATCCG
>CAZUKI010000131.1:0-4705 GCA_964620785.1 uncultured Aestuariivirga sp. | reverse complement strand
AACGGCAAGTCCCTGATGCACGAATCGCTCTTCAGCGTGAAGGAGGGCGAGCGCTATGA
The DNA here is from genome assembly GCA_964620785.1 of uncultured Aestuariivirga sp. GTDB lineage: Bacteria > Pseudomonadota > Alphaproteobacteria > Rhizobiales > Aestuariivirgaceae > Aestuariivirga. Next base: position 4,646 of record CAZUKI010000131.1, on the reverse strand, counting down.
AATCATGATGCACAACATGACGGCGATGGCGCACCCGATGCACCTTCACGGACATTATTTCCGTGTCGTCGCCATCGACGGCAAGCGTTTCCGCGGGGCCTTGCGTGATACCGTGCATGTGCCGCCAGGTTCAGCCGTCACGATCCAGTTTGATGCGGACAACCCCGGGAAATGGGCTTTCCATTGCCATCATCTCTATCACATGAACGCCGGGATGATGGCGGCCATCACCTATGATGCGTGATCGCAGGCGGGACTAAAGCAGTTCCTCGAGAAAGGGTATCAGTGGCGCATCCGCTGGCGGCATGGCGATCTGGCGCAAGGCATTGGGGCGCAACCATTTCAATGCCTGCCCTTCCTGGGCTTTGACGATGCCTTTCCAGCGCCGGCAGACATAGAGCGGCATCAGCAGGTGAAAGCCGTCATAGGCGTGGCTGGCAAAGGTCAGGGGCGCAAGGCAACTTTCTGACACATCAATCGCCAGCTCTTCGCGAAGCTCACGGATCAGGGCTGCTTCAGGACGTTCCCCGGTCTCGACCTTGCCGCCTGGAAACTCCCAGAGGCCAGCGAGTTGCTTGCCTTCCGGTCGCTGCGAAACAAGGACGCGGCCGTCTGGGTCGATGAGGGCGGCAGCCGCGACGACGAGAAGGCGCATCAGCTTCTGTAGGAGCCGTTGATGTCGATGTAGCCGTGGGTGAGATCGCAGGTCCAGACGCGGGCCTTGCCGGAACCGACGCCGACATCAGCTTCGATCACGATATGGCGCCCCTTCATGTGCGGCATGATCTCGGATTCCTTGTAGTGGGGGTCGCGCATGCCCTTGGCCGCCACCAGGATGCCGCCGATCCTGATCTTCAGCTTGTCCCGGTTGGCCTTTTCGCCAGCCTTGCCGACTGCCATGACGATGCGGCCCCAATTTGCATCCTCGCCGGCGATGGCCGTCTTGACGAGGGGGGAATTGGCAATGGACATGGCGATGCGGTGGGCGGCCTTCGCACTTGCCGCGCCCGTGACCGCAATCTCGATCAGCTTTTCCGCGCCTTCACCGTCTTTCGCCACCTGAAGCGCCAGGTCATGACAAACCTCGTCGAGGGCCTTTGCAAAAGCCTTGAGCCGCGTATCGCCGGGTTTCAGCGCCGGCTTTGCCTGGGTCTTGCCGGTGGCAAACAGCAGCACCGTATCGGAAGTCGAGGTATCGCCGTCGACAGTCACACAGTTGAAGGTCTTTGCCACGCTTGCCGAGAGCAGTGCCTGCAGCGTGCGGGGCGGAATGGCCGCATCGGTAAAGATGAACGACAGCATGGTCGCCATGTCGGGTGCGATCATGCCGGAGCCCTTGGCGATGCCCTGTATGGTCACCGTGCGGCCATCGAGCCTTGCGGTGGCCCTGGCCGCCTTCGGGAAGGTGTCGGTCGTCATGATGGCCCGTGCCGCGTCCGGCCAGGCATCGGCGCGCAGCGAACCTGACAAGGGGGCCAGCGCGGAGGTAATGAAGGCCGGATCGAGCGGCTCGCCGATCACGCCAGTCGAAGCCTGAAAGACTTCCTGCTTCTTGCAGCCGAAAGCCTTGGCCGCTGCTGTTGCCACGGCGTTGACGGTTGCCGTTCCTCTCTTGCCGGTGAAAGCATTGGCATTGCCGGCATTGACGAGAAGCAGGCGCGCCTGACCCTGCCTGAGGCTGGCGCGGCACCAGTCAACGGGAGCAGAACTTGATTTCGACGTGGTGAAACAGCCCGCCACCGACGCGCCATCCGGCATGAGGGCCAGCAGAATGTCGGGCCGTCCCTTGTAGCGGATGCCAGCCTCGGCGGTGGCAAACTGCACGCCTGCCACGGGTTGAAGTGCCGGCAACGCCTCCGGCGCCAGCGGTGATACTTTATGCGCCATTGCCGCCCCCGGGACTGCGATCGTTACTGCTGGGTGTTGCCGTCTTCCGGCAGGAGCAGGTCGCCCTTGCCAGTGCCATCGCCTTCCGTGGCGGCATCGCCCGTCACTGCCTTCTTGTTCTGCTGTTCAAGAAGGAGCTTGCGCTGCTTGGCCGTTTCGTCGGCGATCTTCTTCAGGTCCTCGTCGAGGATCTCGACCTTTGCCACGTCCTTCAGGCTGGCTAGGGCCTCATTGACCTTCTGGCGCACGAGCACGTTGCGGATGGCGCCCTTGACCTGATCATATGGCTGCGGCTGGCCCTTCTTGCGGTCCTCAAGCTTGATGATGTGCCAGCCGAAATCCGTCTTGATGGGCTTCGAGATTTCGCCCTGCTTCAGTTCGAAAGCAGCCTTCGAGAAGGCCGGGACCATTTCCGGGGCGGTGAAGTAACCGAGGTCACCACCGTAATCCTTGGAGCCATCAAGGGAGTACTGCTTGGCCAGGTCCTCGAACTTCTCACCCTTGTTGAGACGGTCCAGGATGGACTGGGCTTCCTTTTCCGAAGCCACCAGGATGTGCCGGGCACGAACGCGCTCGGTTTCCTCAACCTTCTTTGATTCGGCCTCATAGACCGCGCGGATCTCTTCTTCCTTGACCTTGGGGCTGATCACCTGGGCGAGGTAGCTGTCACGCAGGGCCTTGGCCTGGTAGGCCGCCAGCCTGCGCTTGTAGTCTTCGCTGTCGGCAATGCCTTCCTTGTTGGCAAGCTGGGCAAGGAGGTGACGCTCCACCAGGAATTCAACCACGAAGGGGTAGCGCAGTTTCTTTGGCAGGTTCGGCAACTGGCCGATCACGTCATCGAAGGCCATGCGCACTTCGGAAACGCGGATCTCGTAGCCATTGACCTTGGCCACGACCTCGTTTGCCCCATCGAGCTGTTGTGGCGTTTCTCCGGAATTTGCTTCCTGGGAGAGGGCGCCCGGCACCGCGAGGGTGGCAGCCAGGACAAGGCCAAGGGCAGTTGACGTCAGTCGGCGGGAGAGGTTTTTCATGTGATCCATCGGTATCGTGTCGGGCAGGCGTTTAGACGCGCTCATGGCCTCGAAACAAGGCAAGAATGTGCAACCGTCCCGGCAAATCTGAATGACTTGCAAGGGAATATTGTGGCGGCAGGGCGCCGGGACCGCAAGTGCCGGGCCTCGCTCATGGTTATCTGTTGCGGGGTTGCAACAGCTTGGCATTGAAAGGACACCGATGATGGCCTATCTGCCCCCTGCGGCACCATGAAACACGGCCAAACTGGCCTCGTTTCGGCCAATGCCCGCTTGCGGGGTCCTCACAACCTCGTGAAGCCGGGTGATTCCCCGGCTCCGCCGCTTCGCCTACAAGGCGGGGCGATTCTCCCGCCTTGGACCTCCCAGGGCCAAACCGGAATAGTCACATGCTCGGACTCAACAGCATCATCAAGAAGGTCTTTGGCACCGATAACGGCCGGAAGGTCGCGGCCTATCGCAAACGCGTGCCCGCGATCAACGCCCTGGAGGCCGAGTACGAGAAGCTGAGCGATGCCGAACTCCGGGGCCTGACCGACAAGTTCAAGGCCGAGCTCGCGGCCGGCAAGACACTCGACGACATTCTCGCGCCGGCCTTCGCGGCGGTGCGGGAAGTCGCCAAGCGGACGCTGGGCCTGCGGCCTTTCGATGTGCAGCTGATCGGCGGCATGGTGCTGCATGACGGCAAGATCTCCGAGATGAAGACGGGCGAAGGCAAAACGCTCGTCGCGACGCTGCCCGTCTATCTCAATGCCTTGTCGGGCAAGGGTGTGCATGTGGTGACGGTCAACGACTACCTCGCCCGGCGCGACTCGTCGTGGATGGGCAAGGTCTATTCCGCCCTCGGCCTGACGACGGGCGTCATCGTGCACGGCCTTGACGACGACCAGCGGCGCCGAGCCTATGCCTGCGACGTCACATACGGCACGAACAACGAGCTGGGCTTCGACTATCTGCGCGACAACATGAAGTACCACCTCGAGGAGATGGTGCAGCGCGGGCACAACTTCGCCATCGTTGACGAAGTGGACTCGATCCTGGTCGATGAGGCGCGCACGCCGCTGATCATTTCCGGACCTGTCGAGGACAAGTCAGACCTCTACAACACGCTGGACCACTTCATTCCGCAGCTCGAGCGCGATGACTACGAGCTTGACGAGAAGCAACGTACCGTCACCCTGACGGAAAAGGGCAATGAGCACCTGGAAAGCCTGCTGCAGGCTGCTGGAGTGTTGAAGGGCGGAACACTCTATGACGCCGGCAACGTGATGATCGTCCATCACATCCAGCAGGCACTCCGGGCCCATACGCTGTTCCAGAAAGACAAGGACTATATCGTCAAGGACGATCAGGTCATCATCATCGACGAATTCACGGGCCGCATGATGCCCGGGCGGCGCTATTCGGAAGGCCTGCACCAGGCGCTGGAAGCCAAAGAGCATGTCGCCGTCCAGCCGGAAAACGTGACGCTCGCCTCGATCACCTTCCAGAACTACTTCCGCCTCTATTCCAAGCTCGCCGGTATGACGGGAACCGCCGTCACGGAAGCCGAAGAGTTCATGGACATCTACAACCTCGACGTCGTCGAAGTGCCGACCAACGTTGGCGTGGCGCGCAAGGACGAGGATGACGAGGTCTACAGAACGGCCAAGGAAAAATACAATGCCATTGTCGCCACAATCGCCGAGGCCCGCAAGCGCGGCCAGCCGGTGCTGGTCGGCACCACCT
>CAZUKI010000130.1:5443-7822 GCA_964620785.1 uncultured Aestuariivirga sp. | reverse complement strand
GCCATGCCGGCGGATGAGCGGGCGCTTGATTTCTTCATCGAGACTCTTGGCAGGCTGGCGCCAGACGCCCAGTGGTGCGCGGCAGGCATTGGCGCCGCGCAGTTCCTTGTCAATGAATGGTGTGCTGCAAAGGGCGGCCATTGCCGCACAGGCATGGAAGACAATGTCCGCCTCGACAAGGCAACACTGGCGCCGTCCAATGCTGCGCTCGTGAAACGCACCGCCGAGATCTGTGCACGGCATGGACGGACCATCGCAAGCTGGCAGGATGCGCGGCGCATCCTCGGGCTGCCACTCAAAGTCTGATCGCTGCTCAGGGACTTACTGTCACCCAGCTTTCTGTCTGGGCAGAGCGCGCGAAGGCGTGGATGACACGTTCGATCGCAAGGCCTTTGGCAAAATCAACAGATGCGGAAGTGCTGCCCTTCACGGCCTTGAGCAGTTCGGCAAGCTCGATCACCTTCAACTCATTGAAGCCGAGGCCGTGGCCCGGTGCGGGGCATAGCTTGTCATAGGACGGGTGATAGGGGCCGGAGAGGATGCGGCGGAAACCCCGCGCTTCCTTCGGGCCCTCGGCGACATAGAGGTTGAGTTCATTCATGCGCTCATTGTCGAGCCACAGCATGCCTTTCGAGCCGTGAACCTCGATCTTGAGGCCATTCTTGCGGCCATGCGCCACGCGGCTTGAAGTCAGGACGCCGCGCGCGCCCGAAGCGAAGCGGACCAGCGCATGGGCGATGTCGTCGTTCTCTACTGCCGCGGATTTCGCGGAACCGGGAACTGGGCGCTGGGCATGGACAACGTCCACCATGGCGCAGAGGCGGGAAATGCCACCCGCCAGTTCCTGGGCGAGTGAGATGAGATGGACCGTCAAGTCACCGAGCGTGCCGAGCCCGGCGTCCTTCTTGGTCATGCGCCAGGACCAGGGTGATTGCGGGTCGGCCATGTAGTCTTCATCAACACTGCCACGGACATCAAAGACCTCGCCGATGGCGCCTTCGGCAATGAGGTTCTTTGCATATTGCAAGGCCGGGTTCCTGAGATAGCCATAGCCGAGTGCCGTGGCCTGGCCTGGCTTGCGCGCGGCCGCCGCCGCCATGGCCTCTGCATCGGCGAGGGTGAGCGCCATGGGCTTTTCGCACCAGACATGCTTTCCGGCTTCAAGTGCCGCGACGGCCATCTCACGATGAAGGCCGTTGGGCGAAGTAATCGAAATGATCTGGATGGCGGGATCGGCGATGAGGTCACGCCATTGCGTCGTTGCCTTTGCAAAGCCGAACTGCTCTGCGCATCGGCGGGCATGGGCCTCGTCCACGTCGCACAGCGTGACTTTATCAACTGCCGGCACATCGCCGAAGGCAGCCTTCACGGCACCATAGGCCATGGCGTGGCATTTTCCCATGAAGCCCGTGCCAATGAGGCCAACACCGATCCGATCCATCTATGTCCCCGTGCGGGCGGCCTTCAGCCGCGCGATCTCTGCTTCAAGGTCAACCAGTTCCTTGCCGCCGGCCATGAGATGCAGAAGCTCGTCACGGCTGATGGCAGACTTGGCATGCGTTCCCATGCTGCGGCCGCGCTTCATGATGGTGAAGCGATCACCCACGACATAGGCATGATGAACATTGTGCGAAATGAAGATGACGCCGATGCCGCGCGCCTTCGACTGCACGATAAGCTTCAAGACGACCGACGCCTGGTGCACGCCGAGTGCTGATGTTGGTTCATCGAGGATCAGCACCTTGGCCCCGAAATGAATGGCGCGGGCGATGGCGACGCATTGCCGTTCGCCTCCCGAGAGTGTGCCCACCGGCTGTTCGGGATCGCGGATTTCGATCCCCATGTCCTTGAGTTCCCGATAGGCCGTCGCGTTGGCGTAATCGACATCAAGTTGCTTGAAGGGACCGATGCCCTTGACCGGCTCCCGGCCGAGGAAGAAGTTGCGGGCAATGCTCATCAGCGGGACAAGTGCCAGGTCCTGGTAAACGGTGGCAATGCCGTTATCGAGCGCTTCTTTGGGTGACGAAAAGCGCGTGGGTTTGTCGGAGAGGAAGATCTCGCCGCCGTCCGGCACATGCACGCCGGAGAGCGTCTTGATCAGCGTTGACTTTCCGGCGCCATTGTCGCCGAGGAGGCAGTGCACCTCTCCCGGCTGGACATCGAAGGAAACATCCTTGAGGGCGATGACGGTGCCGAAATACTTGCTGACCGAGCGCAGTTCGATGAGGGGATGCTGCATCAGCGGCTCCGCATGGCGCGGTTGCGCACATAGGAATTGAACAGCACGGCCGTTACCATCATGGCGCCCATGAAGAGCTTGAACCAGTCGGTGTCGATGCCGGTGTAGAAGATGCCCATCTGCACGACGCCGAAGATCAG
>CAZUKI010000130.1:3098-5343 GCA_964620785.1 uncultured Aestuariivirga sp. | reverse complement strand
ATCCAGTTGCCGAAGCGCGTGCGGGTGAGAAGCCAGGTGCAGAACAGCGTGAGCACGATCCACCAGACGATGGACATGGGAATGCCAGAGATCATTGGCAGGCCATCGGCGCGCTTGCCGATCAGTCCGATCTCTGCGAGCCAGGCAATGGGCGTTTGCAACACCTGCCCAGCAAAGAGCGGCGCCAAAACGTCATCCTTGGCATATTCATGGATGCCGGAGGCCTGGGTGCGGCCGGTCATGCCGCGCATGATGCCGAGGGTGAGGCCGCGCAGCATGAACAGGCTGCCCAGCGTGACGATGAAGGATGGCAGGCCGGTCCTGACCACGATGAGGCCGTTGAGGTAGCCGACGATGCCGCAGATCAGGAATGCCAGCAGCACGGCGGTCCACAGGGGCCAGCCCCAGATGACGGTCGGGATGGCGATGATGATGCCGGCAAAACCGATCATGGAGCCGACCGACAAGTCGAACTCGCCGGCGATCATCAGCAGCGCCACGGGTGCCGCAAGGATACCGAGCTGCGCCGACACTTCGAGAAAGTTGACGATGCCCTTGGCGCTGAAGATGCCGCTGCCACCGGCGGTGATGGCGAAGAATGCGAAGACCAGAAGAGTGCCTGCAACCGCGCCCAGTTCCGGGCGGCTCAGGAGCCTGCTGAGTGCCGAGACCGACCGGACGCGTTCATCGCGGATTGCTGCGGTCATGCGTTGTTCCTCCCCCAATTTACAAGCTGGCGGCCGGATGGAGCCATCGACCCGGCCGCCAGTTTTGCTCAGCGCTTGCCTTGCTTGGCAAGTTCGATGACTGATGCCGCCGTTTCCTTGGTCACGAAACCAGGGCCCGTCGGATAGTCAGCGATGGGAGCAATCTTGTATTTCTTCCACAGGTCGAACATCACGACAGGAATGTAGCCCATGGCATATTGCTGGGCGTCGATACCCCATTCCATCTTGCCGTCGGCAGTGGCCTGCAGGATCGTCGGAGAGAGATCGAAGGTGCCGAGCTTCACCTTGCCGGTGAGGCCCAGTTCATCGAGCGCCATCAGGGCAGGCTCGGCGCCGCCAATGCCCACCGTGAGGATGAACTGCGTGTCGGCGTTGCTGTTGAGATAGCCGATGATGCGGTTCTTCATCTCGGTCGGGTCCATGACGCCGTTGAGAACGGGCACGTCAACGCCAAGACCCTTGGCAAAGCCAGCACAGCGATCATCGAGGCTGACGTTGCCGACTTCGTGGTTGGCGCAGACGGCCTTGGTGAGGCCGAGCTTGGCAATGCGTTCGCCCGCCATGACACCGGCTTCATATTCGCTCTGGCCGAGATAGAGAAGGCCACCCAGTTCCTTGGTGAGCTTCGAGCCACCGGAGTCGATGACGATCACCGGGATGCCGGCCGCAACGGCGTTCTTGACCGGGCCACCGAGGGCGGCGGGGTCGGCAATCGACACGACAAGGCCATCAGGCTTCGATGCCGCGGCAGCGTCGATCATCTGGGCCATCTTGGCCATGTCGAAGGTTTCCGGCGCGAGATACTCGGCCTTCACGCCCAGCGTCTTGGCGGCATCATCCATGCCGTTCTTGACGACGGACCAATAGGGATCGCCGCTTTGGCCGTGGGTGACAAACACCACGCGGGTTTCATCGGCCGCGGCAAATGTGGCTGCGGCAGACAGGAATGTGAGCCCGGCCGCGAGGCCGAGAATTGGCTTTAGAAAATTCCGTCTCGAAAACATGTTCCCTCCTGTTGGTAGTCTCTGCCACCATGACTGCATGGTTGCACACCAGCTGCCGCATTCGCAGTTGCGCGGCAGCACTGGTCCCTGTGGGCGAGCGTGCGCCCGTTAATCCTCGACGGCAAAGCCGGCCTCCCTTGCCATGCGTGAAAGGTTCGTGAAGCCCAATTTCGCATAGGTCAGCGGGTGGGCCCTCTTCGGGTCTTGCTCGGCTTCGACGACGAGCCATCCGGAATAATTGTTGTCGGCGAGAACTTTCAGGATTGCTGGATAGTCTTGCACGCCATCGCCCGGCACCGTGAAGATGCCGGCGATCACCGCGTCCATGAAGCTCATGTCTTCGGCTCTTGCCTTGTCGAGCATGGGCTTGCGCACATCCTTGCAGTGGACGTGGACCACGCGCTTGACGTTACGCTTGAGGAGAGCCAGCGGATCGCCGCCAGAAAACGCCGAATGCCCGGTGTCATAGAGCAGGCCCACGGCCTCGCCCGTGTGCTTCATCAGCAGGTCCAC
>CAZUKI010000130.1:0-2998 GCA_964620785.1 uncultured Aestuariivirga sp. | reverse complement strand
CCAAGCTCGGTTCCGGCGTAGCCAGCCTCCTTGGTTTCGGCGAGGCAGGTTTCGAGCGGCGTGTCTCCGCCCAGCTCGGGGACATCATCATTGGTCCAGGTGATGGGGTTGATGCCAATACGGACTTTCAAGCGGCGGCTCCTTGGGTGCGGGATGTGGTTGCGTGGTCGGCCTGCCAGCGGGCGAGGCCAGTGAGCAGGGCCATGTCGCGGGCGGCATGTTCGGCGGTGTTGCGGACTGGCGATCCTTCCCGGATCGCCGACCAGAAGCCTTTCAGTTCCTCGAGGAAGGCTTCGGCAAAGCCTGCATGGATGTTGCGGCGTTCGAGGACGTGGTCATCACCGGTCTTGATCGTCAGGCGTGTCGCCTGGTGGTTCAGATAGGGCGACGGGAACTCGAGCTCGAGGCTGGCATCATCGAAGTAAAGCGTGATCCGTTCGCGGTAGTCCGGCAGCTTCGGCACGGCGAGATGGCTCATGGTCCACAGGGCCTGTCCGCCGAGCAGGCGCACGCTGCCCTGGCCGCCTTCGCCATTGGCAAAGATCTGTGCTCCGCAAATCTCGCCATCGGGAACGTTCAGCGCATCGAGCAGTCCATGCACGGCGTTGACGTCATGGACCAGCGACGAAGCGTAGGGGCCGCAGAAACCGCGGTAGCTTTCGCCCTCCAGGACGCGGCCGACGGCCTTCTTCACCTGGTCGCGGCGCTTGCCATCAACCGCGGTGATGAGTGCCGGGGCAATGTCATCGCTGCGGACATAGTCATGGTGACGCACGAAGGGCCAGGCGTCAGGATCGCTGACCTCAACTGACACGTGGCGCAGGTTTGCTGCCGTTCCCGGCATGTGGGCGATGGCCGCCTCATAGCTGGGGTCGAAGCGCTTCATGTAGCCAACCTGCAGCACGCGGCCTGCGGCGTCGCGCGCGGCGATCAGTTCGGTGATGTCGCCGGTGCCATAGCACAACGGCTTTTCGCAGAAGACATGAAGGCCGTGCTTCAGCCCGGCGAGGACATGCTCCTTGTGCAGGGGATCAGGCGAGGTGATGAGCAGGGCATCTAGCTTCTGGCCGAGAAGCTGCTCTGGTGTTTCAAACGCCGCAAGGCCGTGGCGCTTCGTCATGGCGGCACGGGCCATCGCCGAGGGGTCGCAGATGCCAACCAGTTCGAAGAGATGTTTCAGCCTGAGCAGATTGGGCACGTGCTCGACCTGGGCGATCAGCCCCGCTCCGATGACCCCAACTCTCACCCGTTCCATGAGACTTGCCCTGGCATGCTTGCTACGGGATCAAGACTAGTCATAAAGTGGTTCCCCGTGCAGAACCAGAATGATGCATTTTTGAGGAACCACCGTGCGACAGGCCTTTCCACTGGAAAACATCTTCCTCAATCGCGCGTCGGACGAGCAGTTGCACCGCCAGCTTTATGGCCAGCTGCGCGGTCTCATTGAAAAGCGCCTTCTGCCCAGTGGAAGCCCGCTTCCCTCGACGCGTTCGCTCGCCGCTGATCTAAAGCTGGCACGCAACACGGTGATCTCGGCCTATGACCAGTTGGCGCTGGAGGGTTTCATCACAGTGGGGCGCGGTGTCGCCGGCGTAGTGTCGGGCCTGCCGTCAGTCGAAAGCATCGGCAAGGCCCGCGCGCCTGCCGACAGGTCGTCACTGTCAAAGCGTGGACGGCTGATGACTGGCCTTCCCTTCCATCATGGCACGCCGGGTGTCACGGCCTTTCATCCCGGTCTGCCCGATGCCGACAATTTTCCCTTCAACACCTGGTCGAAGCTCTTGACGCGGCGCAGCAAGCTGGCGCGCCGCGAGCTTTTCGGCACTTATTTCGTCAGTGGCTATCCGCCGCTCTGCGAGGCAATCGCCCGCTATCTCGGGGCTTCGCGTGGTGTTGTCTGCTCGCCGGACCAGATCATCATCACCAATGGCGCCCAGTCGGCCTTCGACGTGCTGGCACGCCTCCTGACGGACCCTGGCGATCCGGTCTGGATGGAGGAGCCGGGCTATTATGGTGCGGCCAACGCCTTCGTGGCATCCGGCGCGAGGCTGCAGCCGCTGCACGTCGATGATGCCGGCTGGTCGCTTGAGCCACCACGCGATGTGCCGCGGGTGATCTTCGTGACGCCCTCCTGCCATCAGCCATTGGGACTCACCATGGCAATGGAGCAGCGTCTCAATCTCCTGAAGCTGGCGCGGCAGTGGGGCTCGTGGGTGATTGAAGACGACTATGACAGCGAATACCGCTTTCATGGCCAGCCCATCCCGGCATTGCAGGGCCTTGCGCCAGAGTCGAAGGTGATCTTTGTCGGAACATTCGCAAAGATCCTGTTTCCAGCCATGCGCCTTGGCTACATGGTGCTGCCCACGGGCCTGCGCGACATTTTCGTTTCCGCGCTCAGTGCTGCCGGGCAGTTCGGGCCGCTCATCACCCAGGCAGCGCTGGCGGACTTCATCAATGACGGCCACCTCATCCGGCACCTCCGGCGCATGCGCCGCATCTATGCCGAAAGGCGGCAGCATTTCATGCAGCAGTTCGAACGCAGGCTCGACCGCTGGATGGTGCTCAGGCCATCAGACTCCGGCATCCAGCTTGTCGGCTACTTTCGCGAAGCGGCGGATGACCGCGCCATATCTGCGGCGGCCCGCCATGTCGATGTCAATGTCTCGCCGCTGTCATTGCAGTATCGCGGCAGCAGGCGGCGTGCCGGTCTGCTCATGGGATTTGCCGCATCAAATGAACGGGCAACAACGCTCGCCATGCAGCGGCTCGCAACACTGTTCGAACCAGAAACCTAGTCTTGCTTCACCAGCAGGATGGCCTCGATCTCGACCGTGATGTTGTTGGGAAGCGAGCCCATGCCGACTGCCGAGCGGGCATGCCGCCCGGCCTCGCCCAGCACTTCCACGAAAAGGTCAGAGCAGCCATTGATCACCTTGGGATGATCCGTGAAGTCCGGCGTTGCATTGACCATGCCAAGGAGCTTCACCACGGCCTC
>CAZUKI010000129.1:0-7883 GCA_964620785.1 uncultured Aestuariivirga sp. | reverse complement strand
TGCCCAAATTCCCCGCCAACTCCCAGTCCAATCCGAAACTGATGTACGCACACATCCGGAACCAACAGCCCTTATCAGGACTTAGGAGCAACGTTGAACCGCTTTTGCTGAGGTTCCCCGGGGGAAGCGTGCGGGAAACCCTCACCGCACCGCACCGCCGCAAGACATCTCGACCAAGGCGACGTGTTGTGGAAGTATCCGGACAGACGTTGAAGGAATGCGAGCAACCAACAGGTGCCACAGGCATGAAGCTTCCTACTGTCGCGGACCTTCGACGCATTGCGGAAACCGGGGGGTTTGCGATGGCCGACGCTGATCTTCACGACATCGCCGAGTTGTGCGGAAGCCTTGGACCTGCCTATGACCGGATCGCAAAACTCACCTCACCGAAGCTGCCTGTCAGATATCCGCGAGATCGCGGTTGGCAGCCACAGGCGACCGAGAACAGCCTGAATGCCTGGGCCTGGAAATGCGAGATCGAGGGAGCAGCCGAAGGCCCACTCAAGGGCATACATGTAGGCATCAAGGACAATATCTGTGTCGCTGGCATGCCAATGCGGAACGGCAGCGATCTTCTTGAAGGCTTCGAGGCCGACGAGGATGCCACTGTTGTCACGCGCATTCTTGATGCCGGCGGCATCATCGCCGGCAAGACAACATGCGAGGATCTGTGCTTCTCAGGTGGCAGTCATACGAGCCGTCCCCGGCCAGTCTTGAACCCGTTCGATCCCAGGCGCTCCGCGGGAGGCTCATCAAGCGGCAATGCAGCAGCGATTGCAGCTGGTGACGTAACGATGTGTGTCGGCGGAGACCAGGGAGGATCAGTACGCACACCCGCAAGCTGGTGTGGCGTTGTCGGGCTCAAGCCGACACATGGTCTTGTGCCATATACGGGTGCATTTCCCATTGAACCGACACTCGATCATCTTGGGCCCATGGGCCGGACCGTGGCGGATGTTGCCCTGTTGCTGTCGATCATTGCGGGTCCCGACGGGCTTGATCCGCGCCAGCGCCAGCTCGGTACCGGAGGAGACTACCTTGCCGCACTCGATCTGCCACTGAACGGTCTTCGTATCGGTGTAGTGGAGGAAGGTTTTGGAAGGCCCGAAAGCAACGCCAGAAGTGACCAGTTGGTACGCGATGCGCTGCAAGTGATGGCATCGGCCGGAGCAACCGTTGGAACCGTAAACATACCCTGGCACCGCGATGGTTATGACGTCGCGACGGCCCTGGTGATGGAAGGATCTTTCCGCTTTCTATTCGACCAGAATGCTGTCGGATATGGCCTGAATGGCCACCACCCCGAGACCCTGGTACAGGCCTGGACGGCAAACTGAAAAACCTCACCGAACAGACTCCCGGACATTGGCAAGTTCGTGTTCCTGTTCGAAGCTTTCAGACAGGATCACCAGCCCGGCCTGTTCTATGGAAAGGCCCAGAATCTCAGGCGAAGCCTGCGTGCGGCCTATGATGACGCGCTGGCCAGCCACGACGTTCTTGCAATGCCAACCACGCCATTTCCAGCAACTCTTCTGCCATCGCCCGATGTCAGCCTTGCCGAACGCGTGACCCGCGGGCTCGACATGGAAGGCAACACGGCACCATTCGATGCGAGCGGCCACCCCGCAATATCCGTGCCCTGTGGCCTGGTAGAGGGATTGCCCGTCGGGCTGATGCTGATCAGCCGGCACTTTGACGAACACAGCCTATTGCGCGCTGCCGCCGGCTTCGAAAAGCTCGGCGACTGGAAGTCCAATTTTGTGGCGCGAACGTGAATTGGACAACAAAGGGAGAAGGAAAATGACCAAGCTCATCTATCGTCCCCTCATCGGCATGACCCGCCGCAGGCTTCTCGGGTCGGTGCCCATCGCTGCCGCACTGGCGATGACCGCACAGACAAGAGCGGCCTGGGCAGAAGCAGTCGAACCGCAACTCAGCATGATGGGCTGGGCCGACTACATCGGTCCCGACGACATCAAGGATTGGGAAACCCAGAACAACAGCAAGCTGGTCTATGACAGCTATGCCAGCAATGACGAGATGTATTCCAAGCTGCAACTGGCGCAAGGCAACAGCGGTTATGACCTCGGCATGAATACCGACTTCATGATCAAGCTGCTGATCGATAAGCAGCTCATCGAGAAACTCGACAAATCAATGATCCCGAATATCGGAAACATTCGTCCGGATTTCGCGCATCCCGGCTTTGACCCGGACAACGCCTATACAATTCCAAAAAGCACCGGTTCTGAAGGGTTTGTCTATGACAAGTCGGTGATCACACGTCCGATGAAGTTTTGGGGCGACTTCCTTGAAGCCGTTCAAAACGAAGGAAGCGGACGCACATCGTTGCTTGATGATGCCCTCGCCATCGCACCGATCTTCTGGTCAAAGGGCCTTTCGTGGAACAGCACGGAGGAATCCGCATTGAAGGATGCGGAGACCATGGTCGAAACCTTGGCCAAGCACATCAAGACTTTCAACTCCTATCCCGTGCAGGACGTTGCCTCGGGCTCCGTGATCCTGGCCCAATGCTGGAACGGCAATGCCAAGCAGGCGATCGACGCTTCGAAAAATGAGAACCTGGTGTTTGTGTATCCTGAACCCAAGTCGGAACTCTGGCTCGACAGCTATCATATTCCGACAGGGGCAAAGAACCTGAAGGCGGCCCATTCCTGGATCAACTATGTGCTTGATCCTGTCGTCGCGGCCAAGGAGACTACGTACACGGGCTTCCTGTCACCTGTATCAGGTATCGAAGCTCATCTCGATCCCAAAATTGCCGCTGATCCACTGATCTTCCCGCCGGCAGACGCGATCAAACGTGGCGAACGGACCGAACGCAACGAGACCTATGATCGCCGCGTGGCCATTCTCACCAAGTTCAAGGCAGCAGCGGCGCAGTAAGTGGCCAAACTCCAGACGGGCGCCGGGCCAACGGCCCGGCGTATCGCTCATGAAAAAGCGGGGCAGACATGGCGGCGGACGTCGAAGTTGAACGGGTGAGCAAGATCTACGGCAGCTTCAAGGCTGTCGACGATGTCACACTGAAGATTAGCACAGGTTCCTTCATTTCGTTGCTGGGCTCATCGGGTGCCGGAAAGTCGACAATCCTCCGCATGATCGGAGGGTTTGAGTTTCCTGATTACGGCACCGTGCGCATCGGAGGAAAGGATGTCACCATGCTTCCGCCATATGCGCGGGACGTCAACACTGTCTTCCAGAACTACGCCCTGTTCCCACACATGTCGGTTGCCGAGAATATTGCCTACGGCCTGCGGCAAGACGGCGTGGCAGGTGACGAGCGCCGGCGGCGCGTGCGCGAAGCACTGGACATGGTCGAAATGCTCACTTTCGCCGAGCGCCGCCCGAACCAGCTGTCCGGCGGGCAGCAGCAACGGGTTGCGCTTGCACGGGCCTTGGTCAAGCGGCCGTCTGTGCTCCTGCTCGACGAGCCTCTCGGGGCACTTGACCGCAAACTTCGGCAACAAATGCAGGTCGAACTCAAGCTCTTGCAACGGCAACTCGGCCTGACATTCGTGTTCGTTACGCATGACCAGGAAGAGGCACTGGCAATGTCTGACCAGATTGCCGTCATGCGGAACGGCCGCATCGAGCAGCTGGGTGGACCCACGGAACTTTACGACGCGCCAGCGACTGCCTTTGTGGCGAGCTTCATTGGCACCCAGAACTTCATTTCGGGGATGCGCCAGAACACTTCGGCATCGATGGTGAGCGGCAACGGCGCGACATTCGTCGCGGGCCGGGTTGCCGGCGATGTTGGCCGCAACGCCCGTGTCCTTGGCGCCGTGCGGCCTGAAAATGTCATGCTCTCCAACGACAAGCCGAAAGCGACAGCAAATCAACTCAAGGCACGAGTTGAAGCTGTCGTCATGTTAGGAGACACCCTGGATTTTGTTCTCTCCCTCGGCGACGGCAGTGCTTTTACTGCGCGCGTGCCACGGCGTGAGGCCGTCAATCTCTCGCCAGGTTCAGAATGCTGGGTGCACTGGGACACACAGCACTTCACCCTCTACCCCTATGAGGACCTGCAGGCCAAACCTGGCCAGGCCGGAACAGATTGAAATGAGCATTGCCGCACCACCTCTCCGCATGCGCCGCTCGCTTGTTCCGAACTGGATCATGGCTTGGCCTGCGCTGGCTTGGTGGATGTTCTTCTTCGTCATCCCGCTGCTTTGGATCATTGTCTACAGCTTTGGCGCGAAGCCTCCAGCCGATGCCTCCGGACCCGTCGACCTCACACAGCTTTCAGTCAGCAATTATGGCGAGGCCCTCAGCGAGATCTTCTTTCGCGTTTTCCGCATCACTCTCAGGACGGCCGGTCTCGGTACCATTCTCTGTGCCATTCTTGGCTTTCCCGTCGCCTATGCCCTTGCGATCCATGTTTCACCGCGGTGGCGGTCGCTTCTCGTCTTTCTCCTCATTCTTCCTTACTGGACGAGCTTTCTTCTGAGGACCTTCGCCTGGCGCATCATCCTGGCACCTGACGGGACGCTGGCCCACGTCTTGAACTCTATCAGCCTCACCAATGGACCATTGCTGGTGCTCGACACAAATGCGGCCGTGCAACTCGGGATCATCTACAACTACATGCCGGTCATGATCCTGCCGATCTATGTTGCCCTCGAAAAAATTGACACATCACTCATCAAGGCCAGCATGGATCTTGGGGCAGGTCCGGTTCGCACTTTCTTCTCGGTCACCCTGCCGCTCGCAGCACCTGGTCTGCTCGGCGGACTGTTGCTGACCTTCATACTCGCGGCCGGAGATTATGTCGTTCCCACCATTCTTGGAGGCACCAAGGGGCTGATGGTTGGCAATCTCGTTGCCACGCAGATCTTGGCCTCCCAGAACCTGCCACTGGGCGCCGCCATGGCGGTGATACTCATCGCGCTGCTCTCTCTCCTGGTGATGATCGCAGGGCTTGCCTTGTTGTTGCTCCGCGCCGTTCTGCGCCGAATCGGGGGGGCAGCGATATGACCAGCCCAGCGGGCGTCCCGGCCAACCAGCCACCACGGAACTATGGGCGGCTCATCTTGCTCGCGTGGATGACCTGCATGTTCCTGTTCCTCTTCCTGCCGATCTTCGTCATCGTCATCTACAGCTTCAATGGTGGGCGCAATCTCTATGTCTGGACCGAATGGTCCGCACATTGGTACGCCGAAGCGCTCGGCAACACGCGTGCTGTCGGCGCCTTGTGGGTGTCGTTGCAGACCGCAATGATCAACGCCGTCCTGGCCGTGATGCTTGGCACTTTTGCAGGCATTGCCCTGGCGCGCCGCAAGGGGCCGTGGACCGGGCCCTACCTTGCCCTGATCTTCGTCATCCTGTGCATTCCCGAACTGGTATCCGCCATCGGGCAGATGATCTGGTTTGACCGGATTGGCCTGTTCAACGGTCTTGCGCGCCTCTCCATTGGCCATTCCCTGTTCAATGTCGCCGTGGTGGCGCTGGTCGTCAAAGCCCGTGCGGAAGGTGTTGGTGAAACACTTGAACAGGCGGCGGCCGATCTCGGAGCGCGGCCGTGGCGAGGCTTCCTCGATGTGACTTTGCCGCTGATGTTCCCGGCAGTCCTCGCCGGACTGCTGCTGTCATTTACATTCTCATTTGATGACGTGATCATATCGCTCTTCGTGCAGCGGCCAGGCACCTCAACATTCCCGATCTATATCCTGTCGTCGATGAAGGCAGGCCTCAAGGGCGATGTTGCGGCCCTGGCAGTCATGACACTGTTGTTGAGCTTCATCGGCATTGGGATTGCAGCAGTTCTTCTGGCGCGCGGCGGCAAGGGCAAGTCGCTGGGTGGACTGGTTGGCTGAGGTGAAACTTTCCGAAGGCTTGTCATTGGTATCGGTCAGTGACCGATAAGCTGACGTCACTCACGCGCCATCGGGTTTGCAGATTGACGTTCCGTCTTGGGCTCGTTGGCGATGGCAACATGACTAGCAGCAGCGTCGCGCCCCAGAGTTTGCCCCACGCGACGTCGCCCTATCTCCCGGCCAGAAATCTGAATGGCATTATCAAAATACGCCACAACGTGACGTCGGTGGGATTTCGCAACTCGGCAAGTCCCAGTTCCACGCCAAACTGCCCCTTGGACGGCCCGTGCAACATCGTCCCGCAGAACCGGTCCCAAATGGAGAGAAAGAAGCCAAAGTTGGTGTCGGTCTCGCTCGGTATGATCGAATGATGCACCCTGTGCATGTCGGGCGTGCACACGAGATAGCGCAGGCTTCGGTCGAGCCATTCCGGTAGCGAGACGTTGCCGTGCGTGAAGACGGCAAAGCCGTTCAAGACGGCTTCGAACACGATGACGATCCAGGGATCCACGCCCAGCGCCGCAACCAGCCCTG
The DNA here is from genome assembly GCA_964620785.1 of uncultured Aestuariivirga sp. Lineage (GTDB taxonomy): Bacteria > Pseudomonadota > Alphaproteobacteria > Rhizobiales > Aestuariivirgaceae > Aestuariivirga. Next base: position 1,509 of record CAZUKI010000129.1, on the reverse strand, counting down.
CCTTGTAGATCATGGAGACGAGGATTTCGATCGGGTGAAACCTTGTGCCAGTGGTGAGGTCGACATCAAGATCGGCGTGGTGAACCTGATGCAGGCGCCAGAACACAGGAAGAGAGTGAGAAACAACGTGCTGGAGGTAGATCGCAAAATCTAGAATGAGGAAAGAGATGATTGCTTCCAGCCAGAACGGCCATTGCAGATAGCCGAACAGGCCCCAGCCATGTGACTGTGCGTAGATCGCCGTCAGGAAGGCGGCAGCGCCAATTGTCACCCGCAAGAAGATGATATCGATGATCAGTATGCTGAAGTTGGTGATCCAACGCTGCTTCCAGTCATTGGTCTTCGGGCGCTTTGGCAAGACATATTCCAGAATTCCAATGATAACAAAAACCCCGACAAATATGCCGAGCCGCAGCGCTGCTTCCACAATGATGTTCCCAGAAATCCTCCTGCCGCCCATTTCAGCAAAAATGGGCGGCAGAAATCAATGATGTGACTAGTTGGCCGTTTTTTCCAGCGGATATTCCGCAGCATCCGCACTCGACCAGTCCCACATGGAGCCGGCATAGTTGCGGGCCTTGATCCCTGCGTTGTTCAGGACCGCGGTCACAAAGCCCGAGCGGATACCTCCGGTGCAGTATGAGACAACTTCTGTCCCTTCACCCACACCCAGCCCGGCAAGCTTTTCCTTGATCTTTGCTGCCGGCAGGACATTGCCTTCGGCATCCAGGAAGTCCTTATAGAAGATGTGCTTGGCGCCCGGAACATGGCCACCGCGGGATTCCCCATATGGTGTTTCACCGGCATATTCGCGTGGCTCACGCGTGTCGAGAATGACAAGGTTTGGCTTGCCAAGGGATTGCTTGAGTTCCTCTTTCTTGATCTCGAAGCTTTCAACGTGGCTGATCTGGAATTTGCCTTCAGCTTCGACCTTCTTGATGCCAGGGTCTCCATCCTTCGTGATGGCGGCAACGCCACCATCCACGAAGAATGCCGCGGGATGGCCCAGGGTCCTGAGGGTCCAGACGATGCGACCGTCTTCGCCCCATCCCTTGACGGAATCTGCCACCACCACAACCGGCACATCGTTGGAAATGCCCAGCGCCCTGATGCGCTTGGTGAGTTCCGCGTCATCTTCGAGGAGTTGCCCCTTCTGTGCTGCAACGTCCTTGGTAAAATAGGGCCATTCCACCGAAACCGCATTGGCAAGAGGTGTTTCACTCTTGAGGTCCGCTCCGCGGGCATCGAGGACAATCGCACCTTCGCCGATGAGCTTTTTTGCCGTATCGACCGGCACGAACCACGACTTTGAAAGGGCTTCAATTTCCTGCTGGCTGAAAGCCAGTGCAGGGGTGCCCCCGGCAATTGCAACCGGAAATGCGGCGAGTGCCAGTGCGGCGGTTGCAGACAGAAACTGGCGGCGGCTGATATGTGATGTTGCCTTGGGCATTTGGATCTCCGAGATTCTTGCTATCCATTGGATATGTGTGGCGTAGAAACCGATGCCAC
>CAZUKI010000128.1:3003-7938 GCA_964620785.1 uncultured Aestuariivirga sp. | reverse complement strand
TGAGGTGCCTTGCGGAGCAATATCCAGTCCATTTCCTCATGCTGAGGTGCTTTGCGCAGCAAAGCCTCGAAGCATGGACCAACAACAAGCTGCACAACCACGACTCCACACCCCTCGATACTCGCACGGCGTGCGCGGCACCTCAGGGTGAAGGTCATCGGGTGGTGCTGGCGCCTGTCAGCTCATTGTCCTGCTCCGGAGAAAAGGGGAGGGAATGTTTCCGCCCCGGCCCCAGGCCTGCTGCAACGATAGAAAAGATGTGTGGTTCGGCCCGAAGCCGTGACCGGCCCATCCCTTGCAGGACAAGCCTTGAGAAACGCAGCGATTTTGGCCCGCAAAGCTCGCTCTGGCAGTGCCACTGTCGGCGGCGCTCCAGGCCGGTTTCCCGGCAGTCCGCCTGTCGTGGATGCTGTACGTCATTCCGTGCCTGGGTCGTAATGCCCCGGGGGCTCGCTTCCGGCTCCCGGAAGGTGGTGGCGTGTTGTTCCAACCACCCTGCAGGCGCTGCACACGAACCCGGCAATTTCGGCACACTGTCGACATTGTCCCTCCTTTCCGGGTCGTCGGAAGGGCATATAGTCCTATAGGAATAAAATGTCAACAGGGAAGTTTGAGGGTGCTTTTTCCGGTCGCCCACGAAGCGCAGAAAAGGGGCTTGTTCGGTTATATCAGAAATGATATAAGTCGATCATGAAGCGGCTGGCATTCCTCGGGCGGTCTCGCGATGACCTTTCCAGATTTCCCGAAGAGGCCCGCCGCAAGGCAGGCTATCAGTTGAACCGGGTGCAGCAGGGGCTTGAGCCGGAAGACTGGAAGCCCATGCCCGGCATCGGCGCGGGCGTCCGTGAAATCAGGGTGCGGGCCGAGTCGGGTGCCTGGCGCGTGATCTATGTGGCGGCATTCGAGGAAGCCATTTTCGTGCTGCATGCCTTCCAGAAGAAGACACAGCGCACGGCGGCACTTGATATTGAACTGGCGAGAACCCGCTACAGGCAATTGGCAAAGGAACGTGGCAAATGAAGATCGAGTATTTTGACAGCGTCTGGGATGCCATCGAGCCATCCAGGGCCGAAGCCGCGAACATGAAGGCGCGGGCCGAACTCATGATTGCCATTCACAAGATCGTACTCGGCTGGAACACCACGCAGGCCGTGGCGGCAAAGCGCCTTGGCCTCACCCAGCCTCGCCTCAATGATCTGCTCAAGGGCCGCATCGGCAAATTCAGCCTCGACGCGCTGATCAATCACGCCACGAAAGCAGGGCTGAATGTGAAGGTGAAGGTGGAGAAGCGGGCGGCGTGAGGGGGTATGACCAGTTACGCTTTTGATGCAGAGGGCTTGTTGTTTTTGCAGGCATCAATCAGAACAATGTCCTTGTTGCCTGTGAGACCCAGCTTTTTTAAAATCCTTTGCACTCTGCGAAGTTGGCTTTCATCAAAATACAGAATAGCTTTGATGCCTGTCTCGGCATCGTCGGCTTTTTGGTAGATTTCGACTTGCTTGGTGAGATTGGCCTCAAGTTTCGTGTTTGAAGCCAGTTTCATTTCCACGAGCGTCTTGTTGCGGCCTCTAGACACCTTGAAATCAACTGGCCCCCGCCCATCATTCGCCTCGGCACCTATGTCCGAAGGTGTCCCAAACCACACAAGACGGTAGAGAATTTGAAGGTCTTTCTCTCGCTCAAAAGCTTTGCCTTCGTCATCATAGAAAATTCGCCAACCGCCCATGTCCTCAATGACGTGCCTCAGAAAAGCAAGTCTAGCATGAGCCTCAGCATAGGTACCTCCTGCAACATTGTAAAAATCCGTTTGTTGTAAGAGAGGATGAAGGATCTCTCTCAGCCGCTGGGAAAATTGCAGTTCCGTGAGAAGCACCTTTTCCGCGCTGATATCAGCTGCGTCGTCACCATTCTCCTCCTTGTATTTGATATAATAGTCTATCAGCGATGGAAATTCGCGAATGGTTTCAGCGGCGGCCTCATCATGGTCACGTTTGGACGGATGCTTGTTAGGTTTTCGGCGCGACCTTAAAGCCCGCAGAAAGTAGTTGTTCACAGCTGCCCTGAGATTTGCATCCGGGATGGCTGTTGGTATCTGGTCAAACTCACCCAATAGATCGCGCCGGTTAATCCAGTTGTCATCTCGGGTAAGCATGTCTTTGGGGGTGAGTAGAATATGGTCACCTTCCCAATTGGGGAGTAGGTATTTCCGACGCTCCCACATCTCTGTCCCATAATTGAATGCCGCCCGATCAATGGTGACCTCGCGCAGCTGATTGGGAGCTAGATGTGCTTGAGCAAATTTAGCGGTGTAGCAGCATAGAAAATCTTGAATGAGATTGGTGACAAAGTCACTAATGTTGTCGCGCCCGACTCCATCCGCGATAAGACAGATTTTTTCGAGGTGGCTGCCTTTCGTGATTTTTTCTGTGCCGAAGTCTGCAAAAATCACATTGAGGTTTTTGTGAAGCTTGCGAGCAAAGTCGATACCAAGACCACTGCCACCATTGCCGACTAACGAGAAGCCCAGCCAGTTCTGCTTTACTTCTGGAAAACAATACCAATTTCGAAGAACACCATCACTCACACTTCCTTGGGCTGCTCGGTCGCGCAGAAAGACAAGGTAGTCGATTATCTGTTCATGCAAGGCCTGATATTCCGGCTTCTCGCTATGGAACAAGAGGAAGGGGTCAATAAAGAGGGGAAGGTCATTGATGACCGAAATGTCGAAAGCCCCATATTTATCGAGGGTTTCGCTAGCAACGCCAAAAGTGTCGCTGAAGAATGTTGCCATCTAGGATTGCTAGGACTGTTCAGTTGACGCATAAACACATAACACGAAAACAGGCGTCATAGCATCGTGTCATCCAAGCTGGGTGAAAATGGCTCGGTAAAGCAATGATAGCCATCACCCTCAACTCATCTTACTGAGCAATCCACCTCTTCCGAAGTGGGTAAAGGAAGGAGCTACATCTCCGGCGTCTTAACGCCTCTGATCGCGCTCGCCGCGCGCACCGTGTTGTAGAGCAGGCAGGCAATCGTCATCGGCCCCACGCCGCCGGGAACCGGCGTGATGGCGCCGGCAATCTTGGCACAGCTTTCAAATTCGCAATCGCCCACCAGGATGTTCTTGCCGCCCCGCGCGATGCGGTTGATGCCCACATCGATCACCGTCGCGCCCGGCTTGATCCAGTCGCCCTTCACCATCTCGGGCCGGCCCACCGCGGCGATGACGAGATCAGCGCCGCGCGTGATGGCGGGCAGGTCCTTCGATTTCGAATGCGCGATGGTCACGGTTGCGTTCTCGGCCAGAAGAAGCTGCGCCACCGGCTTGCCCACGATGTTTGAGCGGCCGATCACCACCGCGTTGAGGCCGTCGAGCTTGCCCAGCACATGCTTGGCCAGCATCACGCAGCCGGTGGGCGTGCAGGCGACCAGCGCATCCTGGCCCGTCGACAGGCGGCCGACATTGACGACGTGAAAGCCGTCCACGTCCTTCTCCGGCGAAATGGCGTTCAGCACCTTGGCTGAATCGATGTGCTTGGGCAGTGGCATCTGCACCAGGATGCCATGCACCGCCGGATCGGCGTTGAGGTCGGCGACCAGCTTGAGGAGGGCGGCCTCGCTCGTCTCGGCGGGAAGCTTGTGCTCCCATGAATTCATGCCGACCTCAACGGTCTGCTTCGCCTTGTTGGCCACATAGACCTTCGAGGCCGGGTCCTCGCCCACCAGGACGACGGCAAGGCCCGGTGTCAGGCCGTGGTCTTTCTTCAGCGTGGCAACCGCCGCGGCGATGCGGGCGCGAAGCCCCTCGGCAAAGGCTTTTCCGTCGATGATCTTGGCTGGGATCTGGGCTGGCATGTCAAACCTCGCATGTTGCCCATGCTTCGAGGCATTGCCTTTGGCAATGCGCCTCAGCATGAGGAGAAGGGAATGCCCTCACCCTGAGGTGCCCGCTGCAAGGCGGGCCTCGAAGGGCGAGGGCGGGATCACAACGTCTAGAACAAACCTTCGATGCGGCCCGCGGCATCAAGGCCGATCACCTCGGCGGACGGCACCTTGGGCAGGCCCGGCATGGTCATGATGTCACCGCAGATCACCACGATGAACTCCGCACCCGCCGACAGCCTGACCTCGCGGATCGGCACCACATGGTTGGTGGGCGCGCCCTTGAGGTTGGGGTCCGTCGAGAAGGAATACTGCGTCTTGGCCATGCAGATCGGGAACTTGCCGTAGCCCGCATTCTCCCAGGCCTTGAGCTGGTCGCGCACCGACTTGTCGGCCACGATGTCGTCGGCGCGGTAGATCTCGCGGGCGATGGTCTTGACCTTGTCCCACAGCGACAGCCCGTCGTCGTAGATCGGCTTGAACTGGGCGGTGCCCTTTTCGGCAAGGCTCGAGACATGCTTGGCGAGTGCCGCCGTGCCCTTTGAGCCTTCGGCCCAGTGCGTGCACTTGAAGGCCTCGACGCCATGCGTCTTGCAATAGGCCTTGACGGCATCGACTTCCGCGTCCGTGTCGCTGACGAAGTGGTTGACGGCAACGGCGATCGGCACGCCGAACTTCTTCACGTTCTCGATGTGGCGGCCAAGGTTGGCGAGGCCCTTCTTCAGCGCCTCGACATTTTCCTTCTTCAGCTCTTCCTTGGCAACGCCGCCATGCATCTTGAGGGCCCGCACCGTGGCGACAATGACGGTCGCCGAAGGTTGCAGCCCGGCCTTGCGGCACTGGCGGAATCGGTCCCACAGGTTGCAATCGGCCAACTCCATGACGATCAGGAGCCGGCCTTCCACCACGTCGAATCGGTCCAGAGCCAGCAGGTAAGGGTGCCGGACCTGCTTGACCCGTTGCAGGCTCTTGAGTTCCTGCTCAGCAAATCGGTAGGTGTCGCATTCGCGGTTGCGCAAGTCGCCGTGGATAACCTTGACGGCCTTGAAG
>CAZUKI010000128.1:0-2993 GCA_964620785.1 uncultured Aestuariivirga sp. | reverse complement strand
ACTTGATGTCGAAGAACTTCTCGGCCCCGAGGTCTGCCCCGAAGCCCGCTTCCGTCACCACGAAATCGGCAAGCTTCAGCGCCGCCTTGGTGGCCATCACCGAGTTGCAGCCATGGGCGATGTTGGCGAAGGGGCCGCCATGCACGAAGGCCGGGTTGTTCTCCAGCGTCTGCACCAGGTTGGGCATCAGCGCGTCCTTGAGCAGGACGACCATGGCGCCCGGCGCCTTCAGGTCCTTGGCGAGCACCGCCGACTTGTCCTTGCGGTAGCCGATGACGATCTGGCCGATGCGCCGTTCGAGGTCGGCAATCGAGGTCGAGAGGCAGAGGATCGCCATGATCTCGGACGCAACCGTGATGTCGAAACCGGCCTCGCGTGGATAGCCGTTGGCAACGCCGCCCAGCGAGCAGACGATCTCGCGCAGCGCCCGGTCGTTCATGTCCATGACCCGGCGCCAGGCCACCCGGCGCGTGTCAATGCCAAGGTCGTTGCCCCAGTAGATATGGTTGTCGATCATCGCCGACAGCAGGTTGTGGGCCGAGGTGATGGCGTGGAAGTCACCGGTGAAATGCAGGTTGATGTCTTCCATCGGCACGATCTGGGCATAGCCGCCGCCCGCCGCACCGCCCTTCATGCCGAAGCACGGGCCAAGCGAGGGTTCACGGAGCGCCACCATGGCCTTCTTGCCGATGGCGTTGAGGCCGTCTCCGAGGCCCACCGTCGTCGTGGTCTTGCCTTCGCCGGCCGGCGTCGGGCTGATGGCGGTGACGAGAATCAGCTTGCCGTCGGGCTTGGCAGCCAGCTTGTCGATGTAGTCGAGATGCACCTTGGCCTTGGTATGGCCATAGGGAATGAGGTCGTCATGGGGAATGCCCAGTTTCTTGCCCACCTCCATGATGGGCTTCATCTTGGCTTCGCGGGCGATTTCGATGTCGGACTTGACGGTCATGGGCGGGCGTTCCTCTGGCCTGTTTTTCTGGGTCCAAGGCTTCTAGCCAAAGAGGGGGCACCCGCACAGGCTTCTTTCCGCCGCAGAAGGAAAGATTCCCGACATGAAGCCCGACATGAAGCTATGTGTTGGTGAGGGCCTTGCGCAAATCCGACACCGCATTGGCGTGGGCGTCGAAGCCTTCATACTCGGCAAAGGCCCTGGCATGGGGGGCAAGTGCCGCATAGCCCGCGGCGGTGATCTTGACCAGCGAGGTCCGTTTCAGGAAGTCATGGACCGAAAGCGCCGAGCCGGTGCGCGCCCAGCCGCCGGTCGGCAGCACATGCGACGGCCCCACCACGAAATTGGCCAGCGTCGAGGGCGCATGCTCACCCATCAGGATTTCGCCCGCGTTCCTGATCCGGGCGGCAAGGCGCTCCGGTGTCTTGGAGAGGATCTGCAGGTGCTCCGGCGCATAGTCGTTGACGAAGCGGATGGCCTCGTCCTCGTCATGGGCGAGCACGATGCCGCCCAGCGCTCCCGACAGGACTGTCGCGGCGTAACCCGCCCGCTCCGCCGACATGTGCCCGAGGAATTCGTCGATCGCCGCCAGCGCCTCGCGGGCAATGCGCTCGTCCCAGGTCACGAGATAGCCCGAGGAATCAGGCCCGTGCTCGGTCTCGATCAGGAGGTCGAGGGCGGCAAGCCGGCCGTTGCTGCTGGAATCGGCGAGCACGATGCTTTCCGATGGGCCGGCCGGCGTCCCGACATCGACGATATCGGCAACGAGGCGCTTTGCGGCTGCAACCCAGGGTGAACCGGGGCCTACGATCTTGGCGACGGGAGTGATGCTGCGGGTGCCGTAGGCGGCAGCGGCAATGCCCTGCGCGCCGCCCGCCTTGTAAACCCTGGAAACACCGGCGAGCCGGGCTGCCACCAGCGTTGCGTCATCGATGCTGCCGTCGGTGCGTGGCGGCGTGATGATCGAAATGGCATCAACGCCCGCTACCCTGGCGGGGATTGCCGTCATCAGCACCGAGGAGGGAAAGGCCCCCTTGCCGCGCGGAACATAACAGGCAACTGACGCAATCGGCGTCACCCGGTCTCCGGCCGTGACGCCGGGGCGCAATTCCTTCAGCCATTGCCGTTCCGGCATCTGCGCCTTGTGGAAGGCAGTGATGCTCTCGGCCGCAAAGGCCATCGCCTCGCGCATGGCGGGTGCCAGCGTTGTCTCGGCACGGGCAAAATCTTCTTCCGTGGCCGCAATCGTTTCTGCCGTCACATTCGCCTTGTCGAATTGCCGGGCAAAGCGGGCCAGCGCCGCATCGCCTTCCTGCCGCACCGCCGCAAGGATCGGCTTCACCTTCTCGATGAAATCCGAAAGATCGGTCTCGGTGCGGGTGAGCAGGGCGGCACGCTGCTGCGCTGTCAGCTTGGCGAGGATGTGGACATTGGCGGGCTTCGGCATGGCCAGCCGTTTAGAGCGCCGGACCGCAGGCAGCAATATGCTTGCGTCCGGGGCGTCCCGGCGCGACAATTGGCACGCGCATCGCTGGGTGGGGATGGACCGATGCTGAAGACTGCTTTGCTGTTTGTATGCGCAAGTGCCGTGATGGTGACCGGGCTTGGCATTGTCCTGGCGGAACCTGCAAGCGCCGCGTTCAAGGGCTGCTATGAACGTGTCTATGACGCCAAGTACCTGCGCCGGCACAAGGGCCAGCACGTCATCAGGATCAGGTTGCAAATCGGCGTCAGCCAGGGAGAGGACGGACCCTTCGAATTCCTTGACCGCATTGACGCGGTCCTGCGCAAGGCCCGGCGCTATGACGGCAACCTCATCTCCTGTGCGCCGATGGGCGAAGAGCTGTCCTGCGGCATCGAGGCTGATGGTGGCACCTTTACCGTGACTGATCGCGGCCTCGACCGCGGCCGGCAGGCAATCCGCATCAGCAATGACGGCTACATGAATTTCGGTGGCGACGATGCCAGCAAGACCGTTGAAGCCGACAACGAGAACCGCGAATTCAGGCTTTACCGCGTAAGCGAAGGCCCATGCCCGTAAACC
>CAZUKI010000127.1:0-8033 GCA_964620785.1 uncultured Aestuariivirga sp. | reverse complement strand
ATCTCGGGGCCGAAGCGCTCCTGGATTTCCTGCTGCGTGGCTTCGGTGTCCTCGATGGTGTCGTGCAGGAGGGCGGCGACGATTGTGGCCTCATCGAGCTTCATGTCGGCAAGGATGGCCGCCACCTCCAATGGATGGTTGAAATAGGCCTCGCCAGATGCCCGCTTCTGGTTGCCGTGCGCCTTCATGGCATAGACGTAGGCACGGTTGAGCAGGTCCTCGTCCGCATCCGGATCATAGGCCGTAACCCGCTCCACCAACTCATATTGGCGCATCATGCTGTTAGCTTACGCAACAAAAAAGCCGGGAGAAAGTCCCGGCTTCTTTCATCATTGATATGACAGTGGAAATCAGTAGCCGTTGCGCTGGCTGCCGGGGCTTTCCGCCGGCGGCATGCCTTCGAGGCCGCGGAGCAGTTCTTCTTCCGTCATCTGCTCGAGCGCCGGGCCCTCGTCTGCCGTCTCGTTTACCAACACCATGTCGCCCGACTGAGCGATCAGCGGAACCTCTTCGGATTCCGGCTCGTCCACTTCGACGTGCTTCTGCATAGCGTGAATGTATTCTTCACGCAGATCGTCCTTGTTGATGGTTTCGCCCGCGATCTCGCGCAGCGCCACAACAGGATCCTTGTCGCGGTCACGGTCGATGGTCAGGGGTGCGCCCTGAGACACCACACGGGCGCGGTGGGCCGCCAGAAGGACCAATTCAAAGCGGTTGGGCAACTTGTCGATGCAGTCTTCGATGGTGACTCGCGCCATGAAGCTAAAGCTCCTGAAAAAGGGGTAAATCCGGGGCTGTCTCTAGCGAGATAAACCCCGAAAATCAAGCACAAAGCCAGACAAGCGCCTCACATCCATTCCTGCCAGGAATGGTGCGGTCGAAAGGACTCGAACCTTCACGGGTCTCCCCGCTACCACCTCAAGGTAGTGCGTCTACCAATTCCGCCACGACCGCCTGCGCCGCGCTATCACGGCGGGCGGGCAATAACAGGCGTTCGGCCTTCGCGCAACCCCTTGCCTGGCCCTGGGCTGGAAGCCCGCATGGTTATCAAGGCCTGAAGATATTCCCTTGGAATTACATATAGTTCGCGCACCACACTGAACGGCGCTGCAAGACCTCGCTGCTATGGTGGCGCCATAACAACTCCGAATGGGGCGTCAAAAACATGAAGGTCTTGTCCGCAGTGGGGGCGGCGCTCCTGGCAACCGTCCTGCCAACTGGAATGTCAGTTGCAACGCCAGTCAACGCATCTGATGCAGCTTCGCTTGGCGCGGCAGCAACTGAATACGCGGCGACGCTTCCTCCCATCGGTTTCGTGAAATTCTGCGCCTCCAATCTAAAGGAATGCGGCAAGTACACCCTGTCGGAACGCATTGGCCCGGCGCGGCTCGCGATGAACCCGGAACGGTGGACCCTGCTCTATCAGGTCAACACCTTCGTCAACGGGCATGTGCGCCCGGCGACTGATCAGGAGCTCTACGGCCAGCCCGAGTACTGGGCCTATCCGAAAGCCGCCGGGGATTGCGAAGATTATCTCCTGCTCAAAAAGCGCATGCTGGAAGAGCTGGGTTTTCCCGCCCGTGACCTGCGCATCACAGTTGTCCTTCAGGAAAAAGGCGAAGGGCATGCCGTGCTGACCGTCACGACCACTGAGGGCGACTTCGTCCTCGACAACAGGCGCAACGACATCCTGCTGTGGAACGACACGCAATACACATTCGTCAAGCGCCAGTCCGGCGATGATCCCAAGCGCTGGGTAGCACTGGTGAACACAACGAAAGCCGATGCCGCAAACACCGCGGCGAATGCGAAGTGAGGAATTGAGCTAGGCCCGGTCGGCGTCCCCCCATCCCCCAACCGCCGGGCTACTCGGAGCCGGTACTGTCCCACCCAGTACCGGCTCCACATTTTTTACGGCCGAAGATTGAAACCAGCCTCTTGGCCGGAATACCGACGCCTTGGAACCAAATGTCACGAATGTCGTTCTGTAAAAATACGGCGGCAGTGCGGTGTTGGAGCGATCGGTGACGTTACCATCTATACATTTGACTTTACTGGTCTCGAGCCTCACGCTTTCAACGACTTATCATTGCGTGGACTGAACTGATGAAATTCGTCATGACAAAAGCCGAGGTGGCAGGGGCTCTCGCCCTGACACTTGAGGAATTTTCCGAGTTGCAAGAGGAATTGCAGCGTCGCGGTTTTCCTAAGCCAATTGCCGGCCTCGGCGAGCGCTGGTCAATCATGGACGTCATGAACTGGGTCAATCGCTCCCCGGGCAGCACATTCGAGCCGACTGTCGTTGCTGGCAAGATCGCGCCGTTCAGGCATTGATCGGCTAGGTCATCGAGGCCGCAAAGCGCTTCCAGTTCTCAACGTAATGTTCTGCGGATTTACGCAGGCCGTCCGCTCCGGTGGCGTCGATCTCGCGTATGATCCGGGCCGGAGCCCCGACGACCAGCGAATTATCGGGAATTTCCTTGCGTTCGGTGATGATGGCCCCTGCCCCGATCAGGCAATTCCGGCCGATCCGCGCATGGTTGAGGACAATGGCTCCCATGCCTACCAGGGAATTGTCGGCAATGGTGCAGCCATGGAGGATCGCCTTGTGACCTATGGTGCAGTTGCGACCGATGGTCAAAGGCGCACCCATGTCGGTGTGGAGCACGCAGCCGTCCTGAACGTTGCTGCCTTCTCCGATTTCGATCCATTCGTTGTCGCCGCGCAGAACCGCGCCAAACCATATGCTGGCATCCTTCAGCAGGCGCACGCGGCCGATGACATCGGCGCTTGGGGCAATCCAGAATGAGTTCGGTTCAGGAAGCTCAGGCGTGACGCCGCCGAGCGCGTGAATGGCCATCATAAACCTTTCAGTTGAAACCAAAAATCCGGGTCAGAATAACGACGCCCAGGAAGAAACTCCACAGCGAACCCAGAAGCAGCAGGCCTGCGCCGAACACGGGTTGCTGGAGCAGCCACCAGAAACCCTCCTTGGCGAGTTGTACCGGACCACTCAACACTATGGCCATGACCCGAAGGGGTGTCAGCAATGTGGGATTGGCGTCAAGAAGTGCGGAAGGGTGCGGTTCTTCATCGAAGGCAAGCTCCCATGCGCTGCCGACCAGGCCGGACGCAACGAAACCCACGGCAATGGCAAACAGATAGGCCGTAACAGCCATGTACGATCCCCACCACGGCCCCGTCCCATCCCGAAACAGGGCGTCAACAGTGCGTTAAGGATTGCAGGCGAGCCGCTGGGCGCGCAACGGAAAGGGCCAAACAGCGTTAACGTCAGTCTTCGAGATCGAACTCGAGGATCGCCATCGAGAAGTTGTAGGACAGCTCGCCGTCCTCTTCATCGCGGAAAATGACGCCGAGAAAGTCCTCGCCAAGGTAAACCTCGCAGGAATCCTTTTTCTGAGGCCGGCCCCTGACGGCCAACGAAGGATTGTTGAATGTCTTGCGCAAGTAGGCAGTCAGCTTGGCAAGTTCTTCAGGCTTCATGCGGCGAGTCTCCGTGGGGCTGGGCCCGCTCTAGCCTTCTTCCCCAGTCGGGGCAACGGTCTCGACATTGTGATCCATTGAGCGTGCAGGTTCCTCGCAGCCGGCATAGCCGACAATCTTCGCAGGCACGCCGGCAACCGTGCGGTTGGCCGGGACATCGTGCAGCACGACGCTGCAAGCGGCAACCCGCGAGCAGTTTCCAATCTCGATGTTGCCGAGGATCTTTGCCCCCGCGCCGATCAGCACTCCGTGGCGGATCTTGGGGTGGCGATCGCCTGTCACCTTGCCGGTGCCGCCCAGTGTCACACCCTGCATGATGGACACATCGTCCTCGACCACGCTGGTTTCGCCGATCACGATGTCATGGCCGTGGTCGATCATGATGCCTCTGCCGATACGTGCCGAGGGGTGAATATCGACCGACGAGATCATGGAGGTGCGGCTTTGCAGGTAATAGGCGAAATCCTTGCGCCCCATCTCCCACAGGCGATGAGCCATGCGGTGTGTCTGCAAGGCCTGGTAGCCTTTGAAGTACAGCAGCGGATCAATATAGCGGTGGCAAGCCGGATCGCGGTCAAAGGTGGCGATCATATCGGCACGGGCGGCGTGCCCGATGTCCGGTTCCGCCTCGAGGGCGTCCTGAAAGGCCTTGACCACCGCGTCCGAGTTCACATCGGCGTTGCCGAGGCGCTGTGCCAGCCTGTGGATGAGCGCCGCCTCAAAGTTGCTATGAGCCAGGATGGACGAAAAGATGAAGCCGCCAAGCGAGGGTTCTGAGCGCGTGATCGCCTCCGCGTCCATGCGCACACGGTCCCATACGGCGTCAATCTTCTGAATGACTTTGGTGTTGGTGGTCTCGCGCATCCTGCGGTCTCGCTCTATCTGGGTCAGCCAGTATAATCGATTTCACCTGAGATAGGTAGACACCCGCCGCCATTTCAATGGCATAGTGAATGAAGTGGCCGTCATAAGTGTTTGAAAAACCACACGACTTCTCGTTTGAACGTCTTGTCGCCGACAGCCGACATGTGGTTCTTGCCCGGTAGTGTCAGGCCACTTGCGCCGGGGATCAATTCGACCAGCGGCTCAACCTTTCCCGAAACATCATCGAGTTCGCCCGCCACCACCAGCACCGGGGTCCTGATCGCGGCAAGGGCTTCCGGTTTGATCTTGACCCGGCTTGAACGAATGCAGGCGGCAAGGGCGCGGCGATCACTCTTTGTCTGGTCAGCGAAAACACGAAATGATCGCGCGCCCACATCGTCCACTTGTTGCGGTTCTGGTGCTTCAAGTGCCTCGGCGATGGCCTCAGCGCCCGGGACGCCTGAGATCATGCGTTCCGCCAGCCCTGCAAACACGACCTTCTTCACCAGGTCAGGGCGTTGGATGGCAAGGAAAGCAGCAACGCGGGCTCCCATCGAATAGCCAATGACGTTTGCTCGTGCGATGCCGAGGTGTTCGAGCAGGCGGGCTGCATCATCTGCCATGACGGGGGCAGAATAGCGGGCGGGGTCGTAAATCTTTTCGCTTTCGCCGTGGCCGCGGTGGTCGAAAGCGATGACACGGAATCCCGCGTCCAGCAGGGTCTTGGTCCACCCGGTCGCGGCCCAATTCACCCTGATATTGGAGGCAAATCCGTGAATCAGGAGCACTGGTTCGCCCTGCCCCTCGTCGATGAAGGCGATGGAGACGCCGTCCGAGTTGAATTTTTGCATGGGCCAGAAGATATGCTATCGAGCAGTCCGGAAACAAGAACGCGAGATGCATGACATGGCCGCAGGCGCAACACCCCACTTCCAGAACTCCATGGGCGTTCCCCGGATTGAAATTGGCGCCAAGGAGTTCATGTGCATTGGCGCCACGCCGCCCTATGACCATCCCCATGTGTTCCTTGACCTGGGCGCGGCAGGTGAGATCGTCTGCCCCTACTGCTCGACGCACTATGTCTACAACGGCAAGATTGCCGCTGGTTCGGCCGTGCCCGCGGAGGCAGTCTGGCATGACCAAGCCGCATGACGGCACAGGTCACGATCCGGGAATTTGACGATCGTGACATAGAGGGCGTCATTGCGGTTGCCCGCGACCTGCAAGCACATGAGCGGCAATTGTTCAGCCGGGCGAAGCTGCCAACCGAGTTGGGCACCGAATACGTCCATCACATCAGGAAAGTTGCGGCGGAACATGATGGCACCTTTCTCGTGGCGGAACGGGGCGGCCAGGTTGTGGGCTATTGCACGCTCCTGACGCATTGCGACAGTAGTGACCAGTCAGATGAGACTTTCTATGCATATGCCTACGTCGGAGATCTCGGCGTGCGGGCGGACCAGCGCAGCAGCGGAATCGGCTCCATGCTCATCGATGAAGCAACACAGTTAGCGCGGGCCGCGGGCCTTAAGTGGCTGCGGCTGAGTGTTCTCGCGGCCAACGATGGTGCACGGCGGTTCTATGCCCGGAACGGCTTCGCAGAGCATCTGGTCGAAGTCGAAAAGGCCCTATGAGTTCCAAACAGCTCTCGATTTCCGAGGCGCGGCGCCTTGCGCTGGTCGCACAAGGCTTTGCCGCGAAACCCCGGCGCGAAAGCGGCACCTGGGCGACGATCGAGAAAACAATCGACAGGTTGCACCTCTTGCAGATCGACAGTGTCAATGTCCTGGTGCGTTCGCACTACCTGCCACTGTTTTCGCGGATCGGGTCCTATGACATGGACAAGCTGGACAGGCGGACTTTGCGCCCGAGGCGCCGCCATTGTTTTGAATGCTGGGCCCATGAAGCGAGCCTGGTGCCAATGGCGCTGCATCCCCTGATGCGCTGGCGCATGGAGCGGGCGCGGGCGGGGAATGGCGTCTACGGCTCCATGGATGCGTTTGGCCGCGAGGAAAAAGCCTTCCTGTCCGATACCTTGCGGCACATCGCGGCGCATGGCCCGCTACGGGCCAGCCAGGTTCCAGGTGGTGGCAAGGCGCAGGGCGGCTGGTGGGGCTGGAGCAAGGGGAAGATGGCGCTTGAGACGCTCTTCGATCAGGGCCTCGTTTCCGCCCGGGAGCGCCAGAACTTCGAACGTGTCTATGACCTCACGGAGCGGGTCATTCCGGATGACATCCTCAATCTTCCGACACCGGATGAACGGGTGGTATTCCGGAAGCTCCTCGTCATGGCCGCCAGCGCGCTCGGCGTCGGTACGGAATTTGACCTTCGCGACTATTTCCGATTGCCTGTCGCGGAAACCAAGATTGCACTGGCTGAGGCAGTCGAGGATGGTGCGCTGGTTGAGGTTGCTGTCGAAGGCTGGAACCGTCCGGCCTACATTCCAGGTGATGCCGTCATCCCGCGCAAGGCGGGGGGCCGCGCCCTGCTCTCGCCCTTCGATCCGCTGGTCTGGTATCGGGAGCGTGGCGAGCGCCTGTTTGACTTTCATTACCGGATCGAACTCTACACGCCGGATCACAAGCGCAGATATGGATACTATGTCCTGCCGTTCCTGTTGGGCGACAAGATCTCCGCACGTCTCTGCCTGAAGTCGGATCGGGCAAATTCGACGCTCCGCGCAAATACCGCACATGCGGAGACGGGTGCCAACCAGGACGAGGTGGCAGAAGCCTTGGCCGCCGAACTTCGTCTCATGGCCTCGTGGCTCGGCCTTGAGAAAGTTGCGGTCTCACGCAAGGGCGACCTTGCCAGGGCGCTCGGAAAGGCACTCAAACAAACGGGCGATACTTCTCAATGAAACGGGTGAGCGACGCCGCGAGCGCGTCAAACTCACCTTCTCCCAGTACCAGCGACAGCGCCATAAATCCGCGCTCGGCAATGTAGATTCCATCATCAAGCAGGTGCAGGTAAAGCAGTCGCTTCAGGCGCAAGTCGGCCTTGCCGGCGTCCTCAGGGGTGCGGATGTCGCCTCCGACCGGATGCAATGTCAGCAGCGAGCCCATGCCGGTTACCTGCATGCGGGCCTGATGCGACATGAACAGCGCATTGAGGCGCTGCTTCAACGCTTCTCCCCGGGCGTTGTGAGCAAGGCAGACTTCGGGCGTGTAGATTTCTGTCAAACCGGCATGACCGGCTGTCATGGTCAGCGTGTTGTTGTTGAACGTCCCCGCATGAGGGAGGGCATTGGGCCGCGATGGATCAAACTGGTCCATGATGTCTGAGCGGCCTCCGAAGGCGCCAAAACTCATGCCACCGCCGATGTATTTTCCAAGCGTCTTGAGATCGGGAGTGATCCCAAGTTGCGCCGATAGCCCGCCGGGATGAAGACGGGATGTCATCACCTCATCGAAGATCAACACGATACCATGCCGGGAGCATTCCTCCCGCAACATGGCAAGGAAACTCTGGTTGGCGGCAATGCATCCACCGCCACCGAGCATTGGTTCCACAATGATCGCGGCAAGGCGTGTAGCTTGTTCGGCGATGCGTTGGCGCGTCGCCGTCTCGTCGTTGAAGGTCCCCATGACGCATTCGAATGGCGCGTTCACGGGGGAAGGACCATGACTGAAGTAGAGCGTTCCACCGTGATAGCCGCCGGTCAT
>CAZUKI010000126.1:0-8041 GCA_964620785.1 uncultured Aestuariivirga sp. | reverse complement strand
AGCCTGCTACCGAGGTTCTGTACATCTGGCGAACTTCCAGCCAGAAGCGGCGCCAATGCTGAAGCGATGATCAATGCCAAGACTATCACAAGGCCAAGTCTTGCAACGCCGTTTTTCAACACGGCGCGCAGAAACTCGACCAAGGCTCCATTCCGGAACTGTTGAGAATCGTAGTCTTCCATGTCAGCGGACGCCGTCATCGTGCCCTTGGGTCCAGTAATGGCGCCAAGCTGTCCGCCAATGTGTTAAGCAGGATGAAGCACGCACCAATGACAAGTGTGGCTCCAAGGACCGCGTTCAGATCAGCGCTGAACAGTGACTGGGTGAGATAGAGCCCAATTCCGGGCCAGGAGAACACCGTTTCCGTCAGCACGGCACCTTCCAGAAGATATGCATATGACAAGAGGACTGTCGTCAGAATCGGAGCGGCTCCGTTGGCAAGTGCGTGACGCCAGATAATACGCCAGCGGGACAAGCCTTTGGCCATCGCCGTCACGATGTACTCCTGCGAAAGTTTGGCAATGACGACTGTACGCGAGATGCGGCAGATATAGGCCATCGAATGATAGCCCAGGACAGCGGCGGGCAGGACAATGTGCGCGACAGCATTGCGAAAGGCATCCACGTTCCCTGCAAGCAAGGTGTCGGCTAGGAGAAGCCCCGTCACATCCGGTATGGAATACTGATAGGCGATGTCTATGCGGCCTGGGCCGCCCACCCAATCCAGCCTTCCATAGAATACAATCAGGCCTACAAGGCCCAACCAGAAGACAGGAACGGAGAATCCAGCAAGCGCAACAATGCGCACAAGATGATCCTGCCAATGCCCATGCTTCACCGCTGCGAACACGCCCAACGGCAAGCCCGACAGCACGCCAATCAGTGTGGCGAGTGTTGCAAGCTCGATAGTCGCCGCGAAGAAGTGGGCGATGTCTGACAGGACCGGTTTGCTGGACAGCACGGAGTTTCCGAGATCTCCGCGCAATGCGCCGGCCAAGTAGTGGCCGAACTGAACGATGACCGGATCATCTAGGTGAAGCCGCTGGCGAATGGCCTCATAAGCCGCTGGCTGGGCCCTGTCGCCTGCGATGGCAAGTGCCGGGTCCACAGGAAGAACGCGACCTACGACAAATGTCACAACAAGCAAGCCGAAGAGTGTCAGGGCAAACACTCCAAGCCGTGCGAAAGCAAACTTCACAAATACGAGACGGCGGAAGGAGGGTTCGCTCCCTTCGCCGTCCCGGTTCAGGACTGCAACCGTCATCAATGCATCATTGCTTTTTCACGCCGGCATAGGTCACGGTGTCAAAAGTCGGGCCGGAGATGAACCCCGAGACATTCTTGCCCAGAACAGAAACTTCAACCTGCTGGAACAAGACCGCGAGCGGCGAGTCTTTCTGCAGAGTGGCCTGCAGATCGCGATAAGCCAGTGCCCGCTTCTCCGTATCGGCCTCGAGAGCTGCTGCATCCGCCTGCTTGGTCAACTCCGGGATGTCCCAGGTGTTCCGCCAGGGTAGTGTCTTTGCGGACGCCCCATCCGAGTTGTCCGGGTTGCGGGCGAAGTAGTCAGCAGTCGAATGTGGATCAAGATAGTCAGGCGACCAATAGATCAGCACAGCGTCATGGTTGCGGGCGCGATATTTGGTCAGAACCTGTTTCTGGTCGCTCTGCACAAGTTCGACATTTACGCCAGCCTGCTTGAAGGTGGCCTGTATGGACTGGCCGATATCCAGAAAAGGCGGCGAATTCGGAATGTCGAGATTGAGATTGAACCCGCCTTCAACGCCGGCTTCCTTGAGCGCCGCTTTTGCCTTCTCGGCATCGAGCTTGAACGGGTTGTCATTCAGAGCGCCATAGATACCCTCTCCAAGGAAGGCCTGATGAACCTTGTACTGGCCCTTCAGGACACTCGAGGCGAGGCCGTCATAGTCAACCAGCCAGCGTACCGCTTCACGCACCTTCGGATTGGCAAACTCCGCCTTCTTCGTGTTGAGGCCCAGGTAGATTACTGTCTGCTTCGGCTCCGAAGATACCGTGAAGTTCCCGGTTGCGGACAGCGCGTCAATCTGGTCAGGCTGCAGGTTGCGCGCGATGTCGACGTCTCCCTTCTCCAGGAGCAGCCTCTGTGTTGCAGCCTCTGGGACGTGCCGGACGACTACCTGATCGAGCGCCGGCGCGCCAAGATAGTAGGTCTTGCTGGCCTGCAGCGCGACTGCTTCCTTCGGCTTCCACTCGAGCAGCGAATAGGCGCCCGATCCGGCCGAACTTGTCTTGAGCCATTCATATCCCCAGTCACCGTTGCTTTCCTTGGACTGGACCAGCTTTGAATCGACAACCGACCCCACGCCTGCCGACAAGGCATTGAGGACGAGGGTCGGCGCAAACTTCTGCTTCAGCGTGACGGCAAGGGTTTCGTCGTCAACTGCCTTCACCAGTTCCTTGACGTTCTCGGGGGTCCAGCCAAACTGCGTCAGTATGAAGGCTGGCGTCTTGTTAAGGGCAACGACACGTTGAAGCGAGTAGGCCGCATCTTGCGCCGTCACCGGATTGCCCGAGGCGAATGTCTGCCCCTTTCTGATCTTGAAAGTGATGGTAGAACCAACTTCACTCACCACCCAGCTTTCCGCAACACCGCCAACCAGCTTGGTGAAATCCTTGGTGTCGTGCGTGACGAGGCGGGTATAGAGATTGTTGATCAGCTCTCCGCCAGTGATCTCGAAGACTTCGGCAGGATCGAGCGAGATGATATCGTCAATGTTCTTTGCGATGACCAGCGTATCTGCCGGGGTCGCCGCGTAGACGACTGCTGTTGCCGTGCCCAACAGTAGCCCCGCCGAGAACGCGGCAAGCCTGATATACTTGGTCATGATGTATCTCCTTGAATGGAGGGACACCGTACGACCGGAGCCGGCGTTTTCAGTATTGAATGATTTTCAGTCAGCCCCTGAACAATTCTGACTCTTGGTATTTAGCAATCTCGCAAGGCCCACAGGCGCCGTGACCGCCCCTAGCCAGTGATGAGCAATCCTTGCTCACGCGCAAGCCGGAGACCATCGTCAATTGCGCGACCCAGTCCGTCAAACAGCTCGTCAATCTGTTCATCGGTGATGATCAGGGGAGGGCAGATGGCAATGGCATCACGGATACTGCGGACGATTACGCCATGTTCCTGGGCCTTCAACTGGACGAGGGCACTGAGCTTGTGTTTGGAATCGAAACCTTTGCGGTTCTTCTTGTCACTGGTGAGTTCAACTGCGCCGAGCAGGCCGACGCCTCTGGTTTCGCCAACAAGAGGATGATTGCCGAGACTCCGAAGACGTTCCTGGAACCTTCTCGACACACTCTTGACGTGGGAGACGATGTCGCGTTCTTCATAAATCCTGAGCGTCTCCAGTGCGACGGCAGCGCTGACCGGATGGGCCGCATAGGTAAAGCCATGGGCAAAGGCGCCATTCTTGCGGCTGCCCTCAACAAGAGCGGCGTAAATTTCGCTCGAAACCAAAGTCGCCGAAATTGGCAGATAGGCAGACGAAAGCGCCTTGGCCACGGTCAAGACGTCCGGCCGAAGACCAAACGTGTCTGATCCGAAAAGCTCACCGGTGCGTCCGAAACCGGTTATGACCTCGTCAACAACAAACAGGATGTCGTGACGGCGCAAGAGTGCCTGCAACTTCTCAAAGTAGCCCTCCGGTGGAATAATCACACCACCTGCGCCATTGACGGGTTCGGCAAAGAACGCCGCTATGGTCTCTGGCCCTTCACGAAGGATCAGCTCTTCCGTCTCAGCAATGACGCGATCGACAAACTGCTCCTTGGATTCACCCGGGGCGGCGCCATGATAGTAGCTTGCCGCAGGTGCATGGAGGAAACCGGCAAACGGCGCATCAAAATCAGCATGGACGGGCGGCAGGCCTGTCAGGCTCGCAGCGATTGTCGTTACTCCATGATACCCGAGATGGCGGCCAATCAGCTTCTTCTTCTGCCTGCGGCCCCTCTGGTTGTTGTAATACCAGATAACCTTGACGGCCTGGTCGTTTGCCTCGGAGCCCGAGTTTGCAAAGAGCACATGTTCGAGCCCCTGAGGTGAGACAGCAGCGAGCTTTGTTGCGAGTTCGATCGCCGGCCTGTGTGACCGGTGATTGAAAAGATGGTAATATGGCAGTTGCTCAAACTGGCGGGCGGCAGCGGCGGCCAGGCGCTGTTCCGAGAACCCAAGGGATGCGCACCAGAGGCCCGACATTCCTTCCAGATACTTGCGTCCCGCATCGTCATAGACATAGACCCCCTCACCATGGTCCGCGATGAACGGCCCCTGCTTCTCGTGGGCCGCGAGGTTGGTGTAGGGATGGACCAGGTGCGCAATGTCTTTCCTGACCAAATCGTCGTGCAATGTGTTCATGTTCTAACCAAGTTACCTTCCAGGCCTGATGCTCAGGCTGCTGCTCATGCTGCTAGATTGATGACGCCGTTCGCGCGGCCGGGCGCAAATACCTTTCCAGCCAGAGGCTGTAGCGCGAGAGCCCGAAGGCGAGGATGAAATAGACGATGGCGACCACTGCGTAGCCCTCGTTGTAGAAGCCGATCCAGTTCGCATCGCTGGCGGCGGCCCGGGCGGTGTTGAGAAAGTCGAAGAGGCCGATCACGATGACCAATGTGGTATCAAGGAAGATGCCAATGCCCAGCGTTACAAAGGCTGGGATGACGGCACGCAGGCCCTGCGGGAGCATCACCAGCCGCTGTGTCTGCAACCACGTCAACCCGAGTGACTTCGCTGCTTCGGTCTGACCTGCCGGCACCGACTCCAGACCGGCCCTGATGATTTCAGCGATATATGCCGATACGAAGAGCACGATTGCTACCTGGGTACGCAAAAGCTTGTCGATCGAGGCTCCTCCTGGAAGCATGAGCGGAAAGAGAAGCGTAAAGAAATAGAACACTGCGATCAGCGGCACGCCCCGGACCACCTCAATAAACAAAACGCTCAGCAGGCGCAGCAGGCCCATGCGAGAGCGGCGACCGAAGGCCAGTATCACACCAATCGGGAATGCACCCGCAAAACCCACGACGGAAAGAAGCAGTGTCAATGGAAAACCACCCCATTGCTGCGTCGGCACCCTGCTTCCACCGAAGCCACCCGAGAGAAGTGTTATTGCGGTGGCCAATGATATGAACCAGAACGGAATCAGCCGTGGAAGCCAGAAACGGGGAATGAGGCTCATGATCGCTGGCAGGCTAATCAGCGCAGTGGCGAGGATTGCCTGCCAAAGCGCCTCACGCGGATATGTGCCAAAGAAGATGAATCCCATCTTCTCATGCACAAATGCCCAACAGGCACCGTTTCCCCCTCTGCAGGTCTCGGCAGACCCTGACCAAACCGCATCAACAAGTGCCCAACGCAGCAGCGGGTAAGCCACGACGGCTGCACAGGTGATCAAGGCTGCCGTCAACACTCCGTTGCCAACAGATCCAAAGTACCGGGCTCGCAATGCTTGCAGCCGGCCAGGAGCAGCTATGGCCAAGCTGCTCATCTATCGGCCCACCAGGGCAAACCTGCGGTGAAAGGCATTGAGTGCCCATGAAACCGCGAGGCTGATGGCCAGATAGACAACCATCATGATGACGATTGCTTCAAGGGCGTGCCCTGCCTGGTTGGCGGCCGTGTTGACGATGCTGACCAGGTCCGGGTAGCCAATGGCAACTGCAAGGCTCGAATTCTTGGTGAGGCTGAGATAGCTTGAAATGAGAAGGGGAACCGCGATGCGTATTGCCTGCGGCAGGACAATGAGCCTGATCGTCTGTCCGCGCTTCAAGCCAAGCGAGTGACCTGCTTCCCATTGGCCGGCATCAACGGCCTGAATACCGCTGCGGACGATTTCAGCAATTCCAGCGGAAGCGTTGACGACGAGCCCGATCAGAAGAATGGCGAATTCCGGGCTGAGTGACAGACCGCCCGCGATATTGAACCCTTTGCGCGCAGGCAGCGTGACGTCAAATCCGCCGAGGATTATCGGGATCGTGAAGAGACCAACGGCAGCAAGCACGACTGCCACGTGAACCTGCAATCTCGATCTCGGTTTTTCGCCCAGAAGACGGCTGGCCAATAACCAGCCAAGCACCGCAGCAATTACCACGCCTATAGTATATATGCCCCACTGGTGGCTGGTGGTGCTGACATCGGGAAAGTAGATTCCCCTGTTGCTGAGGATGACACCCGGCACAGGTTCCGGGGCCTGGCGCACCGCAGGCAGAGTCTTGGCGAGTGCACTCCAGAAGAAGAGCTGGAGCAAGAGCGGGGTATTCCTGACAATTTCAACATAGCCGCGGACCAGCCCAGAGGCGACCGGATTCGACGATAACCTGATGATCCCCAGTGCTACGCCCACGACCGTTGCTAGTACGCAGCCCAGACCTGAGACCAGCAGTGTGTTGAGGATTCCAACGCCGATGGCTCGCCCGAAACTGTCTTGCGCCTCATAACTGATGAGGCTCTCACCAATTGCAAAGTTTGCAGGTTGCCAAAGGAAGGCAAAACCAGGCGATATTCCGGAACCCTCCATATTGATGAACAGGTTGTTGCACAGGAATGCCAGCATTCCGGCAATGCCAAGAAACACGGCACACTGCATTCCCGCATGGGGTCCAATCCACGCCCGCAGCGCAGACCGGCCCGCCGGCGGGTGTTCCGGCGGGTTGGCTATTACGTCGGACAATCCACTCACGAGGGATCAGCGGAAAGGAGGCGAGTACAGCAACCCACCCTGGGTCCAAGGCTGGTTGTAGCCGCGTTCAAAACCCACGGGCGTATTCTTGCCGATATTACGCTCGAAGATTTCACCGTAGTTTCCGAGCGTCTTGACGATGTTGTAGGCAAACTTCGGATCAAGACCGATTGCCTCTCCCAAGGATTTGTCCACGCCAAGAAAACGCTGGATGGCCGGATCCTCGCTTGCCAGGAAGGAATCGATGTTGTCCTTGGTAATGCCGAACTCTTCCGCCTGGATGGTGGCATAAACTGTCCAGTTCACGATTTCGAGCCACTCGTGGTCGCCGCCGCGAATTGCCGGCACCAGCGGTTCCTTCGACAGCCGCTCTGGCAACAGGACATAGTCGTCCGGCTTCGACAACTCTGTCCGCTTAATGGCCAGATCAGACGAATCCTGCGTCAAGGCATCAACGCGGCCTGTTTCGAGAGCCTGGACGAATTCCTTGGTATCCTCGATGACGACAGGCGTGAAGGCCTTCTTGTTCTTGCGGAAGAAGTCGGCAATGTTCAACTCACCTGTCGTGCCGCTCTGAATGCCGATGGTGGCACCATCAAGGTCCGCACCCTTCTCGACGCCCAACGACTTTTTCACAAGCAAGCCCTGGCCATCGTAGAAAACTACCGGCCCAAAGGAAAATCCGAGCTTGAAGGCGCGCGAAATGGTCTGCGTCACACCCGATAGCAGAATATCGAATTCACCAGCCTGGAGGGCTGGCAGACGCTGTTGCGGCGAAGACGAAGTGAACTCCACCTTCTCAGGATCGTTAAACACGGTGATTGCAAGAGCATGTCCGAAATCGACGAAGAAACCCTGCCACTTGCCATTGCTGTCCGGCGCGAAAAAACCCGGAGATGTTCCTACCCCGACCTTAATGGTGCCGCGCTGCTTGATCTTGTCCAAGGCTTCACCAGCAACAGCCAGGCTGCTTGAAAGCGCAGTTACGCCTGCCACCAGTGCGAGCGCCCTCAGCACTCGCGCAACGGTTCCAATTTTCTTGTCGTTCGACATTCTATGACCCTTCCGTTTGTCCCGTCGCACCATTTGAAGAATGTGATCAGCAAATCGGACGGGCTCAGTAGGGAACTTCGTACCGGCGTCGAATTTCGCTCACAATTGAGATGGCTTGAGGTCCGGACTGAGTTTTGCTTGCCACGCCGCGCCGGTCCCATCGGAACAGCCCCTTTTCGAGTGGCCACACGTGCGTGACGGGTCGGTCCTCTAGTGAGTTTTTCTCTAGTGTGCCCTCAAGATTTCTGACAATTGTGTCAAATGCTGTC
>CAZUKI010000125.1:3460-8133 GCA_964620785.1 uncultured Aestuariivirga sp. | reverse complement strand
GGCCGTACCACCATTGTGTCAGGGCATCCTGCACGCCGGAGAATGCGGAATAGCTCTTGGAGCCGAGGAGAGAGACCGGCACCGACAGGTTGTTGACCAGGTGCAACATCGCAATGGTGACGATGAAGGACAGGTAGAACCAGTTCGCCACATAGATATGCGGTTCCTTGCGGACCACCAGCGTGCCGAGGAAGACAGCAAGATAAGCGACCCAGACAATGGTCAGCCAGAGATCGACGTACCATTCGGGCTCGGCGTACTCACGGCCTTCGGTGATGCCGAGGAGATAGCCGGTTGCGGCCATGACGATGAAGAGCTGGTAGCCCCAGAACACGAACCAGGCGAGATCACCGCCCCACAGCCTGGCGCGTGTGGTGCGCTGCACGACATAGAATGACGTGGCAATCAGCGCGTTGCCGCCGAAGGCGAAAATGACGGCAGAGGTATGCAGCGGCCTGAGGCGCCCGAAATTGAAATAGGGCGGGATGTTCAGCTCCGGCCAGGCCAATTGACAGGCGATCAGCACGCCGACCAGCAAGCCGGCAACGGCCCAGAACATGGTTGCGATGACGCCGTAGCGCACCACCCCGTCCATGTAGCGTTCCGAGCCGGGCCGCGCGGAAGCGAGTGCCTGGGCGGGAACGGCTTGCGATTGCCGGAGCAGGATGACGGTCGCCAAAGAGAGGGCGACAAAGACAATCCATGCATGGGCACGGAAGGCAGGGTCTGCCCCCAGCGCCGCCATGAGCAAAACCAGAAAGGCCGCTGCACCCACTGCAACTGCCGTTGACGTCTTGACCATCTCTGATCCCCTTCCCGCAAAAACAGGCGCGGCCGGTATTCCGGTCCAGCGCAAGCCATACCCCAATGGCAGTTGCTGCTAGACCCTACCTTGATCTGGATCAAGGTAAGCAAAGAGGTGGTGAGTAGGAATTGGCCATTGAAGCGGCGGTGAACGGGATGGAAAAGTGCAAGAGGAGACAGTGAAAAAGCCGAAGCTGCGCTGCCAGTGCGATGATCCGAACTGCCTGAAACAGCGGTTTCTCGTGACCTTGGCATCGCTCGAAGGACTGTGCACGGAGCTTGAGGAGATTGCCGACAGCCTCCCGGACCGTTTCGATTCCCAGGTCAGCCTGAGCACCGGCTCGCGACTGCTTGCCGCGGTCAAGAACGCCCATGATTTCGAGGAAACGACGCTGTATCCGGCGCTGCTTTCGCGGGCCTCCGACTCAACGGATTTTCCGGCAGTCATCGAGCGCCTGAAATTTGAGCATTGGGGTGACGAGGATTTTGCCGGCGAAGTCTATCACCAGATCCGCGCCTTTGCCGCCAACGGCGGGCCCGACAGCGCCGAACGCCTGTCATGGACGCTGCGCGGTTTCTTCGAAAACATGCGCCGTCACATCGCCTTCGAAAAGGAGTTCCTGCTGCCCATGAGCCGGAACTGTCACTAGCCATGCAGCAAGCCCGGCACGGACACCCGGAGGACCCTGCCCTTGCCATCGCGGCATCGCATGTGCCGCGCTACACCAGCTATCCGCCCGCGAATCATTTCCAGCCGGGAGCCGGACAGTCGCTCGCTGCGCCCTTTCTCGCCGCGATTTCACAATCTGAGAGTGTATCGCTCTACCTGCACATTCCTTACTGCGACAGGCTGTGCTGGTTCTGCGGCTGCCACACCAAGCAGACCCTGAGCTACAGCCCCATCCGCGCCTATGTGCAGACGATAACGGAGGAGTTGCGCCTGCTCAGGGAGCGCCTTCCAGCAAAACCCAGGCTGTCACGCGTGCATCTCGGTGGCGGAAGTCCAAGCCTGCTGCGGCCAGAAGACCTCGGCCTCCTGCGGGCAGCCATCGACGAAACATTCCTGTTTGCGCCGGGCCATGAGATCAGCATCGAAATCGATCCATCCGATGTGGCCCCGCGCACCATTCCGTCACTGGTGGAATTCGGGATGAACCGGGCCAGCATCGGTGTGCAGGACTTCGACCCCGTGGTGCAGAAGGCAATCAACCGCGAACAGTCCTATGACGACACGCGGAAAGTTGTGGAATCCCTGCGCCAGAACGGCGTCTCCGCCATCAACATCGATGTCCTGTATGGCCTGCCGCATCAGGACATGCCGCGTCTGCTGGCAACGACCCAGCAGGTGCTTTCACTTGCGCCACAGCGCATCGCGCTGTTCGGTTACGCCCATGTGCCGTGGGTGAAGCCGCACCAGCGCCTGATACCAGAAGCAAGCCTTCCCGATGCGGAGGCGCGCGTCCTTCAGGCGCGGGCGGCGGCCGAGGCCATCACCGCGGCGGGTTACCGGCAGATCGGCATCGATCACTTCGCCCTGCCCGGCGACGGGCTCGCTGTCGCTGCGAACGCCGGCCGGCTGCGGCGGAACTTTCAGGGCTACACCGATGATCAGTCTGATGTCCTGATCGGGCTCGGTGCCTCGTCGATCAGCCGCTTTCCTGGCGGCTATCTGCAGAACCAGGTCGCCACGGGCCGCTACACGGCGCAGGTCAAAAGTGGCGGGCTGGCCTTCGACCGGGGCTTTGCCCTCAGCGACGACGACAGGCAGCGCAGTTGGGTGATCGAGCGCCTGATGTGCGACTTTGCTTTTGGTCGCGATGCCTTGGTCGATACCTTCGGTGCATCAGCCCTTGGCCTGTGGCACGAAGCCTGTGTGCTGGCACAGGGCAAACTGGCGGGCATTGTGCAGATCGAGGATGGGCGCTTCGTCATTGCCGGAGCCAACCCCACTCTCGCGCGCCACGTCG
This sequence comes from uncultured Aestuariivirga sp., assembly GCA_964620785.1. Classification (GTDB taxonomy): domain Bacteria; phylum Pseudomonadota; class Alphaproteobacteria; order Rhizobiales; family Aestuariivirgaceae; genus Aestuariivirga. The sequence goes on along the minus strand of CAZUKI010000125.1, from coordinate 5,362 downwards.
CCGCGCAATTCGATGTCTATCTGGCCGCCAGCGCCTTCAAATATTCCAAGGCCGTGTGAACGCCACTAGGTCCCGACTTCGGAAAGGGACTTCAAGCGTTCGAGATCGGGAACTTCGACCAGGCGGTTGTCGGTGAGGTTGATGACCTTTGCCTGCCGGAGCTTGGTGAGCTGGCGGCTCACTGTTTCAATCGTCAGGCCCAGGAAGTCGGCGATGTCGGAGCGCTTCATCGGAATTTCAAAACTGACGCTGCCGGATTCAAGGTCGGCCTCGGGGTCAACATGGGTGGCCAGCAGGTAGAGGAAACTGGCAACCTTCTCGGCGGCCGTCTTGCGTCCCAGAGTCAGCATCCATTCCCGCGCCTCGTCGAGTTCGCGCAGCGACTGTTCATAGAGGCGATGCTCGAGCTTCGGGGTTTCGGCAATCAGGCTCTCGAGAATGCTCTTCGGGAAGGAGCACACCTTCACTTCCGTCACGGCTTCAACCGAAACCTCTGGCTGGTTGCCAAAGGGCCGGCCGAGGAAATCCGGCGCGAACTGCAAGCCAACGATCTGCTGGCGGCCGTCACTCGTCATCTTGCTGAGCTTGACGATGCCCTTGAGGATGTTCGAGTAGTTGACCGAGGCCGGCCGCGAGGCGGGAACCGCCTGCTCCGGTGACAGCGTGTGCTTGACGGTATGGCGGCTCAGCGTGAGCAACTGTTCCGGGGACAGGGCACCGCAAATGCCCCTGTGGCGTGCTTCGCAGGACCGGCAAAGCACCGGCAACTCCGAGTTGTGGATGTCAACACGCTGGCTCATGCCGATACCTTACAGCGAGGAAACGGCGCGAAGCTAACGGTTCGTGCGGCATGCGGCAAGGTAGCGTGTCATGCGCGTGAGGTTCGGCTGACTTAAATGGTAAACAGGGGTTCCGGCAGTCCTGGCGAATCGACGCGGAGCCTGAACAGGCTTCCGGTCAGTGGGTGGCGCTTGAGCATCTCCTTGCTCACGCCGTCTGTTGCGGTGGTGATATAGACATCGCGCAAGTCGTCGCCGCCAAAACACAGCGTCGTAACGTTGTAGGCCGGCACCTCGATCTTGCGCATCACCTGGCCATGCGAGGACAGGCAGATGATGGCGGCACCGTTCCACATGGCGCACCAGATCATGCCGAGGGCATCGACGACCAGGCCATCAGGCATGCCCTCCTGCTCCGTGAACTGGTGCAGGATGCGGCGGTTGCGCGGGTTCAGGTCCTTTTCGTTGACGTCATAGGCAAAGCAGGTGCGGCCGGCACTATCGTTGAAATAGAGTGTCTTGCCATCGCGCGAGAAAGCCGGGCCGTTGGACACCGGAAAACCGGCATCGCCCAGGCACCAGATGCGCTGGTTCTGCACGCACCACAGGGCGCCGCGCGCCTCCTGCTCCTTGATGTGCGAGGTGCCCACCCAGAGCCTGCTCCAGCGGTCCGCCTTGATGTCATTATATATGATGGCGTCGCGGCCCTGCTCGGGATCGCAGAAGAATTCCAGCTTCAGGGTTTCAAGGTGCAGCAGCGAAAGCCCCCCGCGATGGGCCAGGATCACGCGCTTGGGATCGGTTGTAGCGGCAATCGAGCCAATGGGGGCATTGAGCGACAGGGCATGGCGCGCGGTCGTGCCCTGGTCGGGATCATGGACAAAGAGGGCGGGATCCATGAGATCGACCCAGAGGAGCCGGCGCGAGGCGGCGTGCCAGATGATCGATTCTCCGAGGCGATGGCTTGACCTGATCCAGAGTTCGGCTTTCATGCGGCCCCCAGTCTAGCCTTGGTACCATAAGAAACCTTATGGCGGCACATTGCGTGGCCGCGCCTTTCACAATAGCCTTTACAACTGATGAACGACACGCCCAACCGCTGGAAGCGCTTTGCCGACTGGGA
>CAZUKI010000125.1:0-3360 GCA_964620785.1 uncultured Aestuariivirga sp. | reverse complement strand
AAGTCGCTGCTTTATCTCGAGGCGCGCTGCCTCTGCCTGCAGCGCGGCATGGGCGTCCAGGGCACGCAGAACGGCGGCATTGACGGCGCACCCGTCACCGCGACGGTGCCGGGCGGCATGCGCGAACTGATGGCCGAGAACCTGCTCGCCGTCTGGCTCGATCTTGAATGTGCCTCCGGCAATGACGCGCGCGCCACGGAATCGGAAATCCGCGTCGGAGCGAAGATCATGCCCTATCTGATCGCCGGCTCAGACCTCATCTGCTCTGGCATGGGATCAATTCTGAAATACGACAACTCCTTCAATCCCTCGCTCATCAACGGCGAGGAGCTTGAGGACTTCCTGGTGTTGCAACGGGACTTCGAGGCCGATGGCGGCCTCACGCCCATCTCGGAGGGCCAGTCACTTGATGCACGGCGGCGTGGCATTGCCGCCCTGTCGGCCGTCTATGAGGAGCTTGGCCTTGCAACTGCCAGCGAGGCCATGAAGGCGAGCGTGCTCGTGGCCTCTGGCTCCGATGAAACGGAGAGCTTCAATCCGCGCGATGTCGCCATGATCAGCGAGGCCATCAAGGCCCGCGGCATCACGGTGATCGACGTCATCAAGGCGCTGGCAAAACGCGGCTTCCGCACCGAAGCCGAGAACCTGCTCAATGTCGTCAAGCTGCGCATTTCCGGCGATTATCTCCAGACCTCGGCCATGGTTCGTGATGGCAAGATTGTCTCAGCCGTCAATGATCCCAACAGCTATGCCGGTCCCGGCTCCGGCTATCGCCTGACGGAGGAGCGGCGGCGCGAGGTCATGGGCATCCGCGATGTGCTCGACCAGAAGGAAGTGCTGCGCACCGAGGCCCAGCACCAGAAGGATGAGGCACGCCACATCGACTACCGCGAGCTTGGCGAGGCGGCAGCCGGCAGCGATGCAAAGGATGTAGTGATCGGCATTTCACCTGCCTTCGGCCTCAAGCTGTTCCAGACCACGGCGGGGCACAGGCTTTCCGATGTGCTCGGCCTGATGGTTGAAGAGATTCGCAAGCGCGGCCTCAGCCCACGCATCGTGCGCTTCCGGCACACGGCGGATACATCCTTCCTCGGGCTTTCGGCGGCGCGCCTTGCAGGATCGGGCGTCGGCATCGGCATCCAGGCCAAGGGCACTGCGGTCATCCACCAGAAGGACAGGCTGCCGCACCACAATCTCGAACTCTTTTCCAATGCGCCGATCACCCGGCTTGAACATTATCGCGGACTCGGCGCCAATGCGGCGGCCTATGCCATGGGCGAAATGCCCGAGCCCGTGGTGGTGCCGACCCGTGGTGAGGCCATGGGCTCGCGTTATCATGCGCGCGTCGCCATGATCTACGCCATCGAAACCGCCATGACGGCGGAAGGTGCCGCCCCTGTTGATGTCGCCGTCACCTTCAAGGGCACCGCGTCATGAGCTACGGGGTCAAGGATTATCCGCTTGCCGAGAAACATGCGGGGCAAATCAAGGGGGCGCGCGGCAAGAAGCTTTCAGAGATCACCCTTGATGCGGTGCTTGATGGCAGCGTCACCATCGAGGACCTGCGCATCACGCCCGAGGCGCTGGCAGCACAGGCCGAGGTGGCACGCGCCGCTGGGCGCCCGCGGCTCGCCGACAATTTCCTCCGCGCCGCCGATCTCGTCGGCGTTCCGCAGGACGACATCATGCGCGCCTATGAACTGCTGAGGCCCGGCCGCGCCACCGCGAAGGACGAGCTTCTCGCGGTCGCCCGCAACATGCGCGAGGTCCACAAGGCGCCGCGCATTGCCGCCTTCATCGAGGAGGCGGCAGAGATTTACGAACAGCGCGGACTTTTCTCCAAACGCTTCTGACGGAAGGATCACGCCATGGTTGCTACGTCCTATCCTTTCAATCTCGGCCGCTACTCACGCAAGATCGCCACCCGCTCGAAGACGGCGCAGCAGTGGTTCGATCGCGGCCTCGCCTGGTGCTACGGCTACAATCACGATGAAGCCGTGCGCTGCTTCCAGGCCGCGGCCAAGGCCGATCCGGCCTGCGCCATGGCGCAATGGGGCATCGCCTATGCCGCTGGCCCCAACTACAACAAGCAATGGAAGGCTTTCGACGTGCTCGACCTGGCGCGTTCTCTGCGCACCGCGCGGAAGGCGACCCTCAAGGCGCAAAAGCTTGCCAAAAATGCGGGTCCCGCCGAACAGGCCCTGATCGCCGCCCTGTTGCAGCGCTATCCGGGCGACAATCCGGAAGAGGTGACGCCGATCTGGAACGACGCCTATGCTGCTTCCATGCGTGATGTCTATCGCGCTCATGGCGATGACCCCGACATCGCAGCGCTCTTTGCCGAAGCGATCATGAACCGCACGCCCTGGGCTCTGTGGGACATCGCCACCGGCAGGCCAGCCGATGGTGCTGACACGCTGGAAGCCGTCGCTGTCCTCGAGAAGGCCATGGCGCGGCAGGGCGGCATGAGCCATCCCGGCCTTCTGCACATGTATATCCACTGCATGGAAATGTCGCCGACGCCTGAGAAGGCGCTCCGCGCCGCTGACGCGCTCCGCGATCTCGTTCCCGACGCGGGCCACCTGCAGCACATGCCGACCCACATCGACGTGCTGTGCGGACAATACAACATGGTGACCGACTGGAACGAGAAGGCCGTCGCCACCGACCGCAAATATCTCAGGCACAAGGGAGCGGTGAACTTCTACTCGCTCTACCGCTGCCACAACTATCACTTCACCATCTATGGCGCGATGTTCCAGGGGCGCTACAAACCTGCCCTTGCCGCCGCTGATGAAATGGTGGCCACGCTCCCTGCCAAACTTCTGAAGAATGAATCACCACCCATGGCTGACTGGCTCGAGGCTTTCGTGCCCACCAAGGTCCATGTGCTGGTGCGCTTCGGCAAATGGCGGGAACTGATTGCCGAACCCCTTCCCGCCGACAGCACACTTTTCTCGGTCACCACCGCCATGCTGCACTATGGCAAGGCCGTTGCCCATGCGGCCCTCGGCGAGGTCGCCAAGGCGGAGGCCGAAGCCCAGCACTTCCGCGCCGCGCACGCGCGCGTGCCGCCCACGCGCTATCTCTTCAACAACACCATGCTTGATATCCTTGCCGTCGCCAATGCCATGCTGGAAGGCGAGATCGCCTATCGCAAGGGCGACCTCGACGCCGCCTTCAGCCATCTCCGCCAGTCGGTCGAACTCGATGACAATCTTCCTTATGACGAGCCATGGGGCTGGATGCAGCCGACGCGCCATGCCCTCGGCGCACTCCTGCTGGAACAGGGCCGCGTCGGGGAGGCAGCGGCGGCCTATCGCGCCGACCTCGGTCTCGATGCCACGCTGCGCCGGCCCT